>NATW01000086.1 GCA_003094555.1 gamma proteobacterium symbiont of Ctena orbiculata | reverse complement strand
CCCAGGCCCAATAAGGATAGGGTTGTTGGTTCGGGTACGGAGCTGGAGTTGAAACCCACCTCGGCCCGCGACGCGATAGTAATAGCATAGTCACCATATCGGTTGTTGCTGTTGTACCCCGATAGTGCCTCGCTCAAGGAGAGATGGAAATCAGACACGGCCAGGATATAACTGCCTGCACTCAACATCCTGCCGATGAAAGAGTTAAGGCCGGGTCCGCCATCATCATTCCGCGTGATGTAGTCGGTGTTGTCGAGAGCACCGTTGCTCTCAAACAGATAGACATAGGTGTCAAAATCACGTGAATTAACAGAAATGCCTGTCCATCCAGCTGTACTCTGGTCGAACAACGTGTACGCGACTGATCCAGCACCAGAAGCTGTAATCGATCCGGTCGTACTAATGATGTTCGCAGAGGTGGCCAGAGGAAGCAGGAGCAAGAGTCCCAAAAGTAAATTGCTTGATTTATACATTTATTTCGATTCCCCGTAGTTATATTCAAAAGCTTTGTCAGTAAAGCTTTAATGCCTAATTAAGCATGAACCGTGCCAGGGCTAAAATATGCGTGTTTAATTAATAGCTTGCAGGGTTGTGTGTGGGAAGGGTGAGACCCAATGACTGAGATATGTAAAGTAAATCGACATCCTTACAAGGGAGGCAGCTAGATACGTCAGCCGCTATCCCAGGCTGCCCATGGTTCCTGCCAGTGCCCCGTACCGCAGTGCCTTGCCAAGTCCGATGAAGAGGGTGGCCGGTAGCAGCCTGACGCCGCTCCAGCCTGCTGCCAGGCAGAGCGGGTCGCCTATCACCGGCAGCCAGGAGAGCAGCAGTATCGGGCTGCCGTAGCGGGTTACCCGCTTTAACGCAAGCCTCTGTCTCTCGTCGCTTAGCCCTCGTCCGGGATATCGACGCCCCGTCCACCAGCCGATCAGCCAACTGCTGAGTCCACCAAGGGTGTTGCCAAGGGTGGCAACGCTGCATAACAGGATTGCCTGGTCAGGATGCTGTTGCAGTTCCCATACCAACATAGCCTCTGAACCGCCGGGCAACAGGGTCGAGGCAAGGAAGCTGCCGATGAAGAGTCCGACTGGCCCACCCGACAGGTTCAGGATTGACGGAAGATCCAGCATCGATGGGCCGGGTGGCGTTTGAAGTCGTCGGGCAGTGTCTGGCGGGTGATCTCCTCACAACCAGGCAGGGACTCCAGACCCTGATCGATCTTAAAACGGCGCTTGTTGGTGGAGAAGTAGAGTTCGCCGCTGGGGGTAAGCAGTTTCAGGCAGGCCTCTATCAGCTGTCTGTGGTCCCGCTGAACATCGAGTATCTCCTGCATCTTTTTCGAGTTGGAGAAGCTGGGTGGGTCGAGGACGATGAGGCCGAACAGCCGCCGTTCACGCACCGCCCGTTCCAGATAGTCAAACACATCTGCCCGCTGCAACTG
Source organism: gamma proteobacterium symbiont of Ctena orbiculata (assembly GCA_003094555.1). GTDB lineage: Bacteria > Pseudomonadota > Gammaproteobacteria > Chromatiales > Chromatiaceae > Thiodiazotropha. Next base: position 32,275 of record NATW01000086.1, on the reverse strand, counting down.
ATGCTCATCGCCGCTGAAACCGTTGAGGATCAGGTTGCGCCGGGTCCAGGCCTGGTAGGTATTGGAGAGGTCGACACTGGTGGTGGCCAGAGCCCCGCCCGCTGCGGCGTAGACCGAGAAGCTGCCGGTGTAGGCGAACAGGTTGAGCATGCGCCGCCCTTCGGCACGCCGGCGGATCAGATCACGGGTTTCCCGGTGGTCGAGAAACAGCCCGGTATCCAGATAGCTGTACAGGTCGATCTCGAATTTCAGACCTCCCTCGCTGACCACCTGATGGCAGCCCCGTTGGCCGGTTTTTTCATATTGGGCGAGGCCGCGCTGTCTTTGACGGGTCTTGAACGCCAGTGACTGGTTTGGGATCTGCAGCGCCTCACAGATCGTCTCACCGATGGCCAGTTCTTCTGCCTCGCTCAGCGGCACCTGGCCTTTGCGGGCAAAGACCTGGGCGTGGACCTCGCCTTCGTACCAATCGATGGCGAGGGGAAATTCGGGGATATCCCGGTCATAGAGGCGGTAGCAACTGATGCCACGCCGGCGTGCCCACTTGCTCCAGTGGCGCTGGTTCTTCTGCAGGCGATTACCGAAATCACTGAGCTGCATCAGCGGGGCAGGCGCCATGCAGCCAGGGCGAGGGCAAACCAGCCTGCGATAAAGGCCACACCACCCAGGGGGGTGACCATGCCCAGGCTGCGTACACCGGTGAGTGCCAGGATATAGAGGCTGCCGGAGAAGAGCAGGATTCCGGCCAGGAAAGACCAGCCGGCGATACTCAGTGCGCGGCTGGGATAGTGCAGGCCAAGTAGTCCGCAACCCAACAGGGCCAGGGTATGCAAGCCTTGATAGTGAACCGCTTTTTGCCACCAGATCATGTGGCCGGGTGGCAGGCGGGCCTCCAGGGTGTGGGCGCCGAATGCACCGAGTATCACCAGCAGCATACCGCTGACAGCGGCGAGAACCAGTAAGGTGCGCGGCATCAGCGGTCGTCCCCTTCGAGTTGTTTGAGCTCCTCCAGAATACCCATGACGATGGCTTCTGTTTTGCTATCCATGCGTTTGCATAGAACCTCGGGATGGCGTTCGCCATCGATCATGGGGCGAATCACAGCAGCCAGTCGGCTCATGGGACCGCCGGCCTTGCTCATCTGATTCGCCATCTCGGCGATAATCTGCAGTGCCTGGGGATTGCCACTGCCAGCGGCGTGAATCATGGAGGCAAGACCGGGGGCTGCCATTGCCGGGTCTGGTTTTGCGTTGGGATCAGGCAGGGTGGAGGGGTCCTGCAGGCCAAGCAGGATCGCTTCGGTGATCACCTGGTCCTCTTCGTCAAGATTGTTCAACAACTCAATATCACGCCGACCCTGATTGAAGATCTTGCGTATGGTCTCTACCAGCTCTGACCAGCCATTCTCGCTCGCCAGGGCCATGAGTTGTTCGAACTCGCTGTTACGCTCAGGATTGGGTCCGGTGGCGACAACCTGATTGATGAAGGCGGCGTGCACCGCCAGGATCTGGGCTCTCTTATCCATCAGCTGTTTTCTCCCTGCAGCAGGTCGAGTGATTCCGCAGCGATCTCTCTGACATCAGGGTGTTCGTCATCGAGCATTCCTCGCAATGGTTCGATGGCCTGCTTGGACAGGGTCAGGCCCAAATAGTGGGCAACATCGGCGCGCAGGGTGGGGTCAGGGGATTCTGCCAGTGGCAGCAGGTCAGAGAGTACTGACTTCCAAAGGGGTGTTCCCTGCAACTCCTCAGCAACCACACCGATACCGATGCGTACCACGATGGGGGTTTCGGGGGAATTCAGCAGACTCAGTAGATCCCCCAGTGCATCGGGATGTCTCTGCAACCAGGAAACCGCCCCATGGGCCCGCTGGGATTCCAGCAGGTGGCTGAGATAGCTTGCTGTTCCCTCCTCCCGGCCTGCCAGGTCGATCCATCGCTCGAGTTCTCCCTGGGACAGGACACCCTCCAGCTCAAAGGAGCCGATGCGGGTCCAGGGAACACTGCGGGTACCCATGCTGTGTGCGACTTGGGGATGTTCAACGATGTTTACAGCCTCCAGGCGACCGATCTTGCCCTGCTTCAGCAGCTGGCTCAGATGTTGCAAAACCACGGGACAGTGAGCACAACCAGTGGCCAGGAGAAGTAGGGCGTCAGGGGCTTCAGCTTTGCTCATGTGGATACTCGAAAAAGGGCCACTCTAACCGAAAAGGCCGGGTCTGCAACTTTTTGACTCGATAGATTATCGCGCAATGCATATCTCCCTTGGGATAGTCGCGTCGCATATTTGGCCGGTTGATCAAGCCTGAGGTAAAAGACCTTATTTAGAATATTGGAATTTTCTTTTTTATAAATAGGTAGTTACTAAACCAACTAAAATAGTATGTTTTACAATGGGCTAGGTCAATAAGCGTATTTTATGCGCCCTCATAAAAAGACTGTTTGGCTAAAGGGATTATAAGGCATTAATGTTTGTCGCCCCGAGTCCAGCATGCGCGCATGCGTGCGACGGAGTGCCTGGCTGTGCGGCCTGGCGGATTCGGGAGTGAAACTAGGTTCGGACGCCACTGGGCACGGGCCGGTAGAGATACTAAAGAATGACGCCGGGTATTGCCCGGGTGTGCTTACTAAAGCTGCGGCATCTCACGGCGTCTGAATCACTGCAGTGAAACCCTTAGGAGATAAACACCATGCCAACATTTGTGCGTACTGAGAAGTGCGATGGCTGTAAAGGCCAGGACAGGACAGCTTGCATGTACATCTGTCCTCACGACCTGATGAAGCTGGATAAAGACGGCTCAGAGACAGGCCATGCCATGAAGTCCTTCAACCAAGAGCCTGAGCAGTGCTGGGAGTGTTACTCCTGCATCAAGATCTGCCCTCAGCAGGCCATCGAAGCGCGTCCTTACGCCGATATCGTACCTCTGGGCGCATCTGTACAGCCTCTGCGCGGTACCGATTCCATCATGTGGACCATCAAGTTCCGCAACGGCACCATGAAGCGCTTCAAGTTCCCGATCCGTACCACTCCAGAGGGTTCCATCGATCCCTATGGTGGTAAGCCTGCTGCCGATATCGCGAAGATCGGTGAGCCCGGTTTCTTCAATCACAATGAGCAGAACGGCTACCGTGCCGGTGATGCTAGCGAACTGATCCGCAAATAAGCCGGATTCAGACAGATTTAGAAACTAACGAAATTTTTTGAGGAATTAAAAATGGCTGAGTTCGGAAATCCGGAAGTCGTCCAAGAAGAGGTAGACATCCTGCTGATCGGTGGTGGTATGGCCTGTAGTGGTGCCGCCTATGAGATCGGTCCTTGGGTACAAGCCGCTGGTGGCGACATTAAAGTTAAGCTGGTCGATAAGGCCGCTATGGACCGTTCTGGTGCTGTCGCCCAGGGTCTCTCCGCTATCAACACTTACATCGGTTCGGAACAGGATCCCGCCGATTACGCACGTATGGTCTCCAACGATCTGATGGGTATCACCCGTGACGATCTGGCCTATGACCTGGGTCGCCACGTTGACGAGTCCGTGCATCTGTTCGAAGAGTGGGGCCTGCCCATCTGGAAGACTGATGAGAACGGTGAGCGTCACGACGGTTCCAAGGGCATGACCCCATTGAAGGACGGCGGCAAGCCCGTACGTTCCGGTAAGTGGCAGATCATGATCAACGGTGAGTCCTACAAGTGGATCGTCGCTGAAGCCGCGAAGAAAGCCCTGGGCATGGACAACATCCAGGAGCGTATCTTCATCGTCAAGCTGGTCAACGACAAGAACGATCCCAACCGCATCGCCGGTGCCGTTGGTTTCTCTGTACGTGAGCACAAGCTGTATGTCTTCAAGGCAAAGGCCATCCTGCTGGCTGCCGGTGGTTGTGTAAACATCTTCCGTCCCCGCTCTGTGGGTGAGGGTCAGGGCCGTGCCTGGTACCCGGTATGGAACGCTGGTTCCACCTACGCCATGGCTGCCGAGGCTGGTGCTGAGCTGACCATGATGGAAAACCGCTTCGTACCTACCCGTTTCAAAGACGGTTACGGTCCTGTTGGCGCATGGTTCCTGCTCTTCAAATCCAAGGCCACCAACGCCTTTGGTGAAGTCTACATGGACCGCAACAAGGAGATGCTGGACGACTATCCTCCTTATGGTCAGGCTGCCGTTCCCGCATCCTGCCTGCGTAACCATCTGATGCTGAAAGAGATGAAAGAGGGTCGTGGTCCTATCTGGATGGACACTGTCACCGCCCTTGCCAACCTGCGTGAGACCCTGTCTCCCCGTGAGGTTAAGCATCTGGAAGCCGAGGCCTGGGAAGACTTCCTGGACATGTGTATCGGCCAGTGCGGTATCTGGGCTGGTGAGAACATCGAGCCTGAGAAAAAGAACTCAGAGCTGATGCCTACCGAACCCTACCTGCTGGGCTCTCACTCCGGTTGTTGCGGCATCTGGACCTCCGGTCCTGAAGATGTTGGCGCACCTACCGAGGAGACCGAGGCTGGCGTGCCTGAGCATCTGCCTCAGGGCTGGAACTGGGGCTACCGTGGTATGACCACCGTCTCCGGTCTGTTCACCGCTGGTGACGGCGTGGGCGCTTCCGGTCACAAATTCTCTTCCGGTTCCCATGCCGAAGGCCGTATGGCCGCCAAGGCCATGGTCAAGTACGTCATGGACAACAAGGATCTCAGCCCTGAGCTGGACACCGACGTTGATTCCCTGATCGAAGAGATCTACCGTCCGGTTCGCAACTACCTAGAGCACAAGGACTACTCAACTGCGATTGATGTGAATCCCAACTACATCACACCGCGGATGCTGCAGTTCCGTCTGCAGAAGGTTATGGATGAGTACGTTGCCGGTGTTGCCACCTACTACACCACCAACGAGCACATGCTGGACCTGGCTGAGCAGAAGCTGGAAATGCTCAAGGAAGACGCCCTCAAGATGCGCGCCAAGGACCTCCACGAACTGCTGCGTGCGTGGGAGAACTATCACCGCATCCTGACTGCTGAAGCTCACATGAAACACATTCAGTTCCGTCAAGAGTCTCGTTATCCTGGTTTCTACTACCGCATGGATAAGAACTTTGTCGACGAAGAGAACTGGAAGTGCTTCGTAAACTCCATCTACGACAGAGAGACCAAGACCTACAAGTGCTTCAAGCGGGCACACGTAGATATCGTAGATAAGGCTAAGTTGTTCAAGTAATACTTGACTGTTTAGTAGCTTAGGAGGGTCCGGGTATCGTAAGGTGCCCGGACTTTTCCGTCTTTAATGGTTGTTATTTATGCAGTTTTTAAATGAACACATGTGTGCGCTGATACTCTAAGGGCGAACCGTATCAGCCGTCCGCAACTTGGACTAATATTCAGTTTCACGGTGTCCATTTACAAATTGATTCCTACACCAGCCGATTCCCATGTCGGAGGCAGACAATGAGCGAAAAATTCGATATTCCATTCAAAAGCAGCTTCGTACCCGCGGTGCTTGAGCCTGGCGCCAAGATCAAATTCAACTGTCACAAGGGAATTTCCTGCTTCAATGCCTGCTGCAAGCATGCGGATATTCAGCTCACACCCTATGACATCCTGCGTTTGAAGGATAATCTGGGGATCAGTGCCACAGCGTTTCTCAAGGACCACACGGTACCTTACGAGATGGATAAGGATGGTCTGCCGGGGGTGAAACTGCGTACCGATAATGAGGGTGCCTGTCTGTTTGTGAATGATGAGGGCTGCAGTGTCTATAAGGATCGTCCCACGGCCTGCCGTTACTATCCGATCGGACATATGGCCATGCGCGAGGCAGGTTCCACCGAGGACGAGGCTCGCTACTTTCTGATCCGAGAGGATCACTGTAAGGGGCATGAAGAGGATAGGGAGATATTGGTCGATGATTACCGTAAGGAGCAGGAGGTTGAGGTCTACGATCAGCTGAATCGTGAATGGCTGCAGCTGATGCTGAAGAAGAAATCCGCCGGCCCGGCAATCGGTCGACCCTCCGACACCAGTCTGCAGTTCTTCTTCATGTGCTCCTACGACACTGACCGCCTGCGCCGTTTCGTGTTAAGCGACTCCTTCAAGGCCTCCTACGACCTGGATGAGACGTTTTACCAGACCATGGAGAAAGAGGATCTCGCCCTGATGCAGTTCGGTACCCGGCTGTTGAAACAGGTCCTGTTCGGCGAGGTCACCATTCCGGTGAAAGATAACGCAACTGAAAAGCGTGTAGAAGAGCGCAAAGAGATCCTGGAGATGCGCAGAAAGGCTGAGATCGAACTGCACAAACAGAAACAGGAGCAGCAGATGAAGGATGCACTGTCCTGATTGTTCAAGGATTCGGTGCGTAAGTTAGATTATCAATCTAGGGTGGGGCCTGCCCCACCCTACGTTTTGCCAATAGTTTCAACTCAATTATCTCCTACCCCTGTTCCAGTCCGGGAACGAGATGATCCTTGGTGATTCTGCTTTAGGATGAAATATTCGGACTAGAGTCCCGACTTGGCCCAGGGAATTCTCACCCAAGGATCGCCACCCTGTTCAGCCCCCGTCCAGACAGCCTGGAAACCGGTTGAATCCCCAATCAGATCGAGATCAAATTTACTGAGTTGGTTATCATCCACGACCACGGGCTCTCCCCAGCTATTGTTGTCGTAGCTGCTGCTGACAATCTCATGTGTACCGCTTCCGTTGTCTTGTATCCAGGCCGCGAGAAATCCCATGCCGTCGCTGGCCAATTGAAACTGGCTGGTCTCATTGAGAACACGATTCAAGCGGGTAGTGGTGGACCATTGGCTCCCATCGTACACACTGGCTGAGACTTCGGGGTAGGGTGTAGCCCAAAGCAGGGCATATTTTTCCCCTGATGCCTCGAGCAGGTCACCGTCGTCGGGCAGAACGAAAGTGTCGTTTTGGCTGGCGCTGAATCCCTCGGCGCCGATCCATGAGGTAGCGTTGTAGACATTGGCATAGAGGGTTGATCCCGTCTCGTTATCGGATCGCCATGCAACCGCATAACCGCTGCCGTTGGATGCGACGTATGGCGTCTCCTCACCGCGCCAGGCCTGGAGGTTGATATCACCAATATCTTCGGGACTGCTCCAGCTCTCTGTATAGAGGCTGCCTATCACGTTGCCACGGTCGAACCAGAATATTCCATAGCCTTCACCGTTACTCGCCAATTCAGGGCCATCCGGCCTGCTCATCCCATATTCATTTAATATGATCTCCAGGTCGGATGCCACCAACAGGCCGCTGCCCCAGACATCGCCATCATATTGAGACGAATAGATGTCCATGGTATCGCCCTGTTGTAACCAGGCCGTCAAATAGGTTGTTCCGTTGGTTGCGATCTTTGGATACCTGGTTGCGAAATAGACACCTTCGGCAACCATAGCGGGTTCGCGCCAATCGATGGCGTCAAAATGGCGTGCGATCAGGTTTCCCGTTGTGTTTGACTGGCTGGGGTAGTCGAAATGCAACAACATGTAATCGCGGCCATTTGACGCCAATACCATGGGTATGGGTTTGGATGAGTATTGCAGCACACTGATATCATGCACAATGGAATCACTCCACCCATCCCGCTCAAAGGTCACGCCCTTGAGGAGATACTCCTCGCCGCTGCGTTCCTCCCAGGTGACAGCAAAGCCGGTTCCATTACTGGCAATACGTGGTGTGGTCTCTGTTGTTGAGTCGGATAGAACAACGGGTTGTGCCCAGGCGTCGCCATCACGGATATTGGCGATCAACGCCCGGTATCCGTTTCTATGCTGTGACCAGAGTGCAAGGGTTGTGCCGTTGTCAGCGGCGACCAGCTGTGGTGTGTAACTGCTGCCGAGTAGGTAAGTGGATTCGTGAAGCAGTTCCGCACCGCTCCATTGTTCCCCATCCATACGGTTACGGTATGTCGAGATAGCTGTACCACTGTCATCGATTTGGTGCCAGATGACCGAGAGACCCCTGTCTTGATTCACGGATAACTTTGGGTCTTTTGCCGTTCCAGAGCCGTTTTCCAGGATCTCCGTATCAAGCCAACCCAGATTGCTGTCGTAGCGGGTGGCGGTGATGCTGTCCACATCATCGATTACCTGTTTTGAAGTGAGGACATACTGACCGTTCAGGCCTGCGATTTCGATGTCCAATTGATCGTGCAGGCGATACCGGTACAACACTTCCGAGACTATGGGGGCAATGCTTATCGGATTGCTTAAGGTATGCCAGCCGGTTCCCTGATAAACACTTGCGGTGTGTTGTACGATATTGTCGTTGTTAGCGTCAAAGTAACCCCATGCAGCGGCATAACCGTCGCCGTCAGAGACCAGCGTCCACTGTTCGGTCCCCCACTGCCTGGAGATGTCCAACAATGAGGTATCTTCCCAGGCTCCATTGCCCTGAGAGTCGATTGCCGCATAGAGTCCCCACTGACCGGCCTCCTCGTACTTCGTGATCAGTGCGCAATATCCCGTACCGTTTGAGACGATCGCATTGACGTGTGCTGAATTGTCATCGCTGTCCCGCGGGAACAGTACTTCGCTGAGACCCCAGCCGTCAGATGGCGTATAGATCCGATTCATTATGGATTCGCCACCTCTGGTCCAGGCCAGTAAATATCCCGTGCCGTTGCTGGCGATGCGGGAACGGAAAATAGAGCTGTCGGGCAGGTTGACCAGTTCTTGGGTGCCTAGCCAGGCTGATCCGTCATGAATATTACCCAGGATTCGGGTATTACTCTCTTCCCAGATCACTGCATAGCCGGTTCCATCAGACTCGACTTGAATGGAAAATGCGTTATCGCTGGCTGCCTCACTGTGGATAACCGTGTCTCCCCATGTCATGCCATCTTCTGATAGTGTGGTGTATACCCATTGTCTGGCCCCGGAATCCTGCCTCCAGGCAAGTAGATAACCTCTGCCATTGGAGATTAACTCATGACTATCGAACCAGGTTGCACCGGGATTTGCCTGGGTTGTGACCCACTCACCATCATTGAACAGATTGATATACAGCCTGTTATCCGTATTCCAGGCAACGGCAAAGCCGACACCGTTCGAAACCACCTTGGGTGCAATATATAACTCGTCATGGGCAACTTCAGCCAATCTTTGCGCACTTGTCCAGCTGTCCGAAGCGCAGTCATAGAGTGAGTAATAGAGCCAGGTGCCTTCGCTGGTCACCGCCCAGACGGCCAAGCCATCCCCTGCATCGTTGAATACGCTGATCGGAATGTCTGGATTGGCGGCGGTACGCAGGTTACTGACGCTAAGGACCGACGGGTCCTGAATTTGCACATTATCCGAGTCGCCATTGGAGGGCGTGTCATTTGTCGAATCACCAGGCTCACCACTGTTGCCGGAGCCGCCACATGAGGTCAGTAGGAGCAGGATGGATGAAACTGACAGAATGAGTCCGATATAGCTTTTCCAATGTCGCATATAAAAACTCCATTTTCTACAAATCCTGCACCATATGGGGGATCCTGGAACAGTCGTCGCCAATAAGTATCCCTGTACCGTCCTGGCCGTCGAGCCGGAACCTGGGATTAAGGGAATGACTACTGTGTTTAATTTACACCGTTCAGTGTCTGGTCTGCATTAAAAAACAAGCGTTTCTGTGGTCTGTCCACAAAAAAATGGACCTGACAGCCACTGGGCAGAAGGCCAATCACCCTGTAGAGCGCGGACGGCAAACCGGAGGATGCTACGCTGCTATCCCCGGTAGAGCTGATCGGTTTTCGATGACATGATAAAGTCGTTGCGGTGAAGGCCTTTTATCTTATGCGACCACCAGGTTACCCTGGTACTGCCCCACTCGGTCAATAGCGCGGGGTGGTGCCCCTCCTCCTCGGCCAGGTGCCCGACCCTGTTGGTGAAATCCAGGGCCTCGACGAAGTTGTTGAAATGGTAAGTCTTCTCCAGCTGCATGATGCCTTCCCTGACCTCGATGTTCCAATCAGGAATGGCACGTATCAGCTCCGCCAGCTCGTCATCGCTGACTTTTGGCGCATCAGCGCGACATGCCTCACACTTTTCTTCAGTCAACGCTAGCATTAGGTGTTTCCTCTGTTCGAATATGTCAGATATAGTTAGTCGAGGATGGTGCCTCTGTCATTTGTGCAAGACACCACGATAGGATTATCATGCAGTTAGTCGGGATTGCATACACAGAATCAATAGGGGAAAGCGGCACTCCGGTGCGGCCTAGGGATTAAGTGACCAAACGCGCACTCATCGTCGATGATTCAAAAACAGCTCGACAGGTCCTGTCGGGTAAGCTCTCGCAATATGGTATTTCGGTGGTGTCGCTGGAGTCAGCGGCAGCGGCAATCGACTTTCTGTATGACAATGCACCGGATGCCATCTTCATGGATTACGAGATGCCCGGCATGGATGGATTCCAGGCACTGAAGGTCATCAAGTCCAATCCCAACACCGCTGTGATACCGGTCATGATGTATACCTCTAAAGCCGGAGGACTGGAACTTAGTCAGGCCAGGGCGCTGGGTGCGGTCGGGGTACTGCCGAAACAGCTGGAGTCCCATGACCTGGAGGATGTGCTCCACTCGCTACACCTGATGCCGGATCAGGAGTCTCTGGTACACGGTTTCGAGGACAGCGAGTTGAGCGGGGTCAAAACCGTTCGTCGTCAGAGCAACATTCACTCCATCAGTGAACATGAGCGTCGCAAATCGGCGCCTGTGGAGCCGGTCAGCCTGCCCATGGAAGACATTCTGGGCTCTATATCCACAGGTGATGAATCCCTGAAACGCTTTATCCGTAAAGAACAGAGTCTCAGCGAGAGCCGGCTTCAGGAGCGGTTGGAAAAGCATTTTGCCGAGACCCAAGGAGAGCTGTACGAACTTGAAGCGATGCAGGAAGCATCAAAGAATCAGGCCAGCAGAGCGCAATTGCTGGGTTTATTGAGTCTTCTGTTTATGTTCGTCGGCTTCACCCTTACCTACTACTTTCTCATTCTTGCTCCAGTGGATCAGAACGTGAATACCGGCCTTGGCGGGAACAGTGAAGGTCTATTCGAATTGATCGCTGACCAGGGTGACAGAATAGAGAACCTGTCTCAGAAAATTGATGAGAGTGGGTTCGGCAATGCGGATAACACTGGACCACTGATTCCGGTCAAGCTGATTGAATGGGCTGCAAATCAGGGCACCGAATTTGCGTATGGCGAAAGACCCTTCAATGATCAACGGGCGCTTTGGTTATCGGAACTTGTCGACCAACTGAGAGAGGCGGGATTTACCGGCACCATTGAGTTGCGTGCAACCCATGGCAACTACTGTCTGCAGAAAGCCGAAGGGGATAAACTGATCCTGGCAAAGGATGGCACGGATGTTAGTGAGTGTCTTTTTGCGGCCGATCACCGCGGTAACAATGGTTATATCAATGGCCAGTCCGTGGCCTTTGCAAACTATCTGAATGTCGAGTTGGCAAGGAGTGGCGGTGAGCTGGAGATACTGCTTTTCAGTAGCGGCTACAGCGACCCTGTTATACCCTATCCCTCGATCTATGAAGTGAAGACAGTCACGGAGTGGAACCGAATAGCCGCGCAGAATCAGCGGGTAAGGGTCAGTCTCTACAGTAATCCCTGATTCCCCTATCAACACCCTCCCTTATCTGGGCGGTCTACCCATGTGGAGACTCATGACGATTATGCCCGGAACGAGGGTCTCTACGGCTATCGCTTACTTTGTCTGGGTGAATGCCTGGACTCGATTCATGCGGTAACAGTTCGCTGTGCAGCCCAGCTGCGTAAGTGGGCGATCTTCTCAGCCATCAACACCGAAAGCGGTCGGGTCTGTTCGATCTCGCTCAGGATATGGGCGGTATCAAGGGACTCCCTGGATGCATGGGAGGTGTAGAGCGCGGCGACAATCGCCTGTTCAATCTCGGCGCCGGAGAAACCCTCACTGGCCTGCTGCAATTTCTTCATATCGAAGGCGTCCGGATTCTGCTCGCGCTTGGCAAGGTGGATGGCGAAGATAGCCTCACGGATCTCGGCGTCGGGGAGATCGACGAAGAAGACCTCGTCGAATCGTCCCTTGCGCAACAGTTCGGGGGGTAACATCTCGATATCGTTTGCAGTGGCTACCAGAAAGACCCGGGAGTCACGTTCCGCCATCCAGATGAGCAGGGTGCCGAGGATGCGCTTCGAAGGGCCGCCGTCATCGTCTGTGGCAAGCCCCTTCTCGATCTCGTCGATCCAGAGAACGCAGGGAGCCATCGACTCAGCCGTCTTCAAGGAGTCGCGCAGATTGCGTTCGGTTTCGCCATAATATTTGTTGTAGAGGGTGGCAAAGTCGAGGCGTAGCAGGGGCAGGTGCCAACTGCCGGCGACCGATTTCGCTGCCAGGCTCTTGCCGCCGCCCTGGACCCCGAGGAGGAGGATGCCCTTGGGAAGATCGAGTCCACTGGGTGCTCCATCGTTGATAAAGATCTCCCGGCGCTGCTCCAGCCAGCGTTTCAGGTTGCCAAGCCCCGCCACCTGGCTGAACTTCGCGCTGTCGAGTTCGAGGGAGAGTACCCCGGTGTTGTCGAGCAGGCGATATTTTGTCTTTGCCAGGTCGTCCAGATCGGTCTCCGTGAGCATTCCGTCATCGTAGATGGCATTACGTATCAGCTGTCTGGCATCCCTTAGGCTGAGGCCGGAGAGGTTGCTCAGCATGGGCTCGATCACCTCACGTTTCGCCTTGACGTTGCGGTTGTTGTGTCGTCCCCACTCCCGGATCTCCGCCTGGAGCAGATTCTTCAGGGCGTTGCGATCGGGCAGTGAGAGCTCGAATCTGGCGGAAAGTGAGCGCAGCTCATCAGGTATCTCGGCGTTGTGGCTGACCAGGACAAGGGTCTGTGAGCGGTTGCCCAGGGCAATCTCCTTGAGTTGACGCAGGGTCAGGGGGTCGTCCAGCCAGTGATGAACATCCATCAGCATATAGATCGCGGGTGCGGTGCGGCCGGCGAACTCGGCAAGAACCCTGGCGGGCTCTTTGATCGCCAGGTGGCTGATCTGATTGGTATGCAGGTTGGTCAGGCCGCTGGCCACGGTCCAGCGCAGCAGCTGGCGTCCCAGTTGATTGGCGAGGCGCTCGAAGAGGGTCTCGACCTGCTTTTCGTCATCGCTCTCGATGAAGATGATGGAGGTGCCGGATCTGATGATGAGTTCAAGGTCTTGTAAGTCGCTCATTCCTATAGCGGTTTGTTCTGATTCTGGATTGCTGCCTGAAAAGTCATATCAATCTATCTGTTAAAAGAGATCGGTTCAACTCCCTTCGGTTTTAAACCCGCACCCGGCTTATCCTCTCTTGGGATCCTCGGTTTCTGAGTTCACAGTACGGGGGCTTGCGGGCTGATTTCAGCTTTTCGTGGTGAATCCCCGCTTCGCTTTATGTGACGGTATCGGATGTTTTTTCGTCACTATTCTCCCATGCATATGTTGACCAGGTATCGCCGGTTCGAGTGAGAGAACAATACCAGTGAGTAAAATTTAATGTATATTTATTATACAGGTTGAGGTATTAATTATAATTTTTGGTGGTCGTTTTGCTGATGCAGGCTGAAACGACAATTAGCAGGTCCTGCTGGCCACCAAGCGACATAAATAAATCAAGATAAAAGGCTCAAGCTAGTTTATCCTGAAATTGGATTGAAGCTTGCTTGGTCCATTTTGCAACATGCATATAACACAAATCCTCGTACTGACATCGGGCCTGGCTCTCATGAGTCATCTTGCTGTCATGGCCGACGAGCCGTCAGTTACTTCAACCTCTGCCGAGCAGAGGAGTGATCTGGCCGACTTGGATATTGATGAGCTGGTGAACGTGAGAGTTTCACCCTTCGACGTTGCCGTCCATCTGGACAGTGGCTACCGGGCGTCCAACTCTGTATCAGGTTCCCGCTTCGATGCCCCGATTCGGGAACTCCCGTTCGCCATACAGGCATTTACCGATTCCTTCATCAAGGACCAGAAAGCGGAAAATATCCACGATATCGTACGCTACTCTCCCGGCGTTACCTATCGCAGCAACGATTTTAACGAGGGTAACGCCAATCTGGCCATCCGTGGTTTTCCCATCAGTGCCACCAAGGGAAATATCCAGATACTACGCGACGGATTCAACGGACCCTCGATATTCGATTTCACCAATATCTCACGGGTGGAGGTTGTCAAGGGACCGTCGTCGTTTCTCTACGGCCAGGTATCACCGGGCGGCATCGTCAACATCATCACCAAGAAGCCCCAGCCCCGTTTTGCCGCCAATGCCGACATCTCGTACGGATCCTACGATGAATATCGTCTGGATGCAGATATCACAGGCCCTGTATCCGATGTGCTGTATTTCAGGCTGGCAACCTCCTATGACCAGGACATCCATTACTGGGAGCCGTACGATGCCTATTCCTGGGACTTTGCCCCGTCGCTTCTCTGGCAACCCAATGATCGCACCAGCCTTTCGTTGAAGTATGAAAGGTTCCACAAGGTTGAGCAGCCGCAGGTGATGCAAAAGCCCGGTTACAATCCTCACTCGGGACCGCTACCGACCCCGTCCGACCCCAACCTCGCTGGTGTCGATGTGCCTGGCCTGGCAGACGACTGGAACACTATGTCGAATATCGATTATCGCAATAGCGACACCGAGAGTCTGAATACCTGGCTCGATTACGAGCTCAATGATATCTGGGCCCTGCGGGCCGGTTACGCCCACCAGAAATATGAGGTAGACGCGCTTTTCTCTGGAAATATCGGCATGGCCAACAACACCACGCTCCTGCAGGGTCGCCGCTTGAGAGGGCAGACCTACACCAACTGGGGAGACACGCTGGAAACCCAAGCTGTCGGCAACTACGACTTCGGGAAAATGAAACTGCGGCTGCTGCTCGGGGCGCAGTACGTCGACCGTCACTTTGACGACTGGGCCGCTCAGGCACCAAACGATCCGGCGCTGGGTGATGATCCAACCGCATCCCCGCTGCCGCTCTGGGATCTGAGTGATCCCACCACCTGGGACCGCGACGTCGACATACCCCGCTCCGCGCTCACCGAGAACGCGACCGATGTCGGCATCGACTATCGGGACAAGTCCCTGTATGGAGGCAGCACCTTCGGTTTTCTTGATGACCGATTGCTGCTGCTTGCGGGCTGGCGCCTGACCATGACTGAAAACCGGCTTACCAACAACCTGACAGGGCAAACCGAACCGGTGTTCAAGGAACGCAAGGTTACACCTCAGTATGGTCTGCTCTACAAATTCAATCCGGAACTTTCCATTTTCGCCTCCTATGCCGAGTCTTTCCTTCCGGGTTCACAAATACTCAGACATCAGGACGGAACGACCTCCTCCGCGGAACCGACCGAGGGTCAAGGTTATGACTTGGGAATAAAGGCCGACCTGCTCGGTGGGCGCCTCTCGGGCACACTCACTCTCTTCGATATCAAGAACCGGAATATCGTGAATGACTTGGCACATACAGATGCCACCGGTAATGTGGTGATCTTCAACGAGCAGAGCGGCGAACAGCGTTCCCGTGGCGTCGAGTTGGACGCCACGGCCACCCTGACCGACAACTGGCAGCTCTACTTCTCCTACAGTTACATGGATGCGAAGATCACCGAGTTCAGTGGTAATGACGCGGCCATACTTGCCCAGGACCCCGCTACCCTCGATAGCGCCGGGCAGGCCAACTATAGGAATGTGAGACGCTTTCATGATGCTCCGTTGCAGATGAGCGCACCACAGCTTGCCAATCTTTGGACACGCTACGATTTCTCCAGCAAGGGGCTCAATGGCCTCTATGTCGCGGGTGGTGTCAACTATGTGTATGACCAGACGCTTCTGCCTGACAGTCCTGATTCATCCCGTCAAACCTATAGACTGATCAATCTCAAGGCCGGATACGACTGGAGCTGGCAAGGCAGGGGTATGAATCTGGACCTGATGGGTAAGAACCTTACGAACGAACACTATCGTCCCTCGCAAAGTTCACGCAGTCGACCCCGTGAATTTCTTCTTACCCTTTCTGTCAGGTTTTAATGCCGTCTATCATAATAGAGAGGATGTGGTTTTGATGAGTAAAGCCTGCGCCCTTAGTGCGGTTTGATTTTTAAAGATTGCTTCACAAACTTGGCAACTGGTTAAACTGCTGAATGTCGCATGGAGATTGGCAATTGGGTAATTCGTTCTTCTCGCAGATATCGCTTTTTGGACTGCTGCTATGGTTGCCGCTCTCATCCGCTTCCCAGGAGATCATTCCAGCGGATCCGCGTATTGTCGAAGCGGCGTTCCTGCGCAATTTTGCCCATTATGTAGACTGGCCAGATCACGCCTTTGCCGACGAGCGTTCGCCCTGGTATGTCTGCGTGTTGGGTAATGACCCCTTCGGCGAGGTGCTGGAACGTACTTTCGAGGGGCGGACCGAGCTTGGACGCACATTTAAAATCCTGCGTAGTGACAACCCCTCGGAGCTGAATCAATGTCAGATCGTCTACGTCGCCTACAAAGTCAGTGCTAGTCGTCGTGCCGCGCTCGCCAAGTTGAGAGGCAAGCCCGTTCTGACGGTTGGTAATGCTCGCGATTTTTTACACGAGGGCGGGGTCATCCGGTTCGATGTGGAGGAGTATGTAAAAATCAATGTCAATCTGGATCAGGCGCGGGCGGTGGAACTCGCAATCCAGACGAAAATGCTGGAAGTCTCCAATGACATCATAGAGAACGGAAAGTTGCGTGGGGTCAAGAGGTGATGCTGATGCTCAGCCATCTCAACATTGAGAAAAGAGTCGCCCTGGTGCTTTGGGGATCGATCCTGCTCGCTTTTACCGTGGCGGGTATCGGGCTTGTGATCTATGATCGACTTACCTTGAAAGCCCGCGCTACGGAGATCATGCAACCCTATGCACAAATGGTCTCTGTGGGTACCGACACTGCAGTATCTTTCCAGGATCCACGACGGGCCCAGGAGATTCTCGATACCTTGCGCAGTGATCCGCATATCCTGGAAGCGGGGATCTATTTGGAAAACGGACAGGTTCTTGCCTGGTTCAGCCAAAGCACGGAAAAAAAACCTGTTGCGCCCGTCATCGGCAAGGAAGGTGTCCTCATCGGGTTCGACAGGGCGGAGCTGCTGCAAGATCTGCATGGCGGCGCACGCCTGCATATCAGCATGGACCTGGCCCTGTTGAAAAAACAGACCAAACAGATCATCTGGATATTCATATCAGGGGTATTGATCCTACTGGCGGCCACCATTGGTCAGCTGACCGTGCTGAGACGCATGATCGTCCATCCCCTTGCAACCCTAACCCGCGCTGTGGAGCATGTAAGAGCCAGCATGGACTACAAGCAACGCGTACCCGCAAGGGGAGAGGACGAAGTGGCGCGCCTTGGCCGGAGCTTCAATGCGATGATGGGGGCGATAGAGGAAAAACAGGAATTGCTGCTCGAGGCGCAGCGAATAGCGCACATCGGTAACTGGTGGCACGATCTGGTCACCGGTGAGGTTTATTGGTCGGACGAGTTTTTCAGAATACTCGGTAGAGAGCCGCAAAAGCCTATGCTGGAGCGGGGGTTCGAGTGGATTCACCCGGAAGATCAGCCGCGGTTGCGAAAAGCGATGGAAGCATCAGCCAGCGCAATGGGTGAGTATCAGCAGGAGTTCAGAATCGTTCGGCCCGATGGTGAAGTGCGCTGGGTGCATAATCGCTGGGTGAATGTATTGGATCAACACGGAAATGAGATCAAACGTGTCGGAACCCACCAGGACATCACCGAGAGGAAACTGGCGGAAGAAGCGCTAAGGAGATTGAATCGTGAACTCCGGGCTATCAGCGATTGTAACCAGATTCTTGTTCGGGCGGAGGAGGAACAAACCCTGGTGGACTCGATCTGCCGTATCATTTGTGACGAAGCCGGCTATCGCATGGCTTGGGTTGGTTATGCTGAAGACGATGAAACCAAGACACTGTATCCGGTCGCTTGGGCTGGTGAGGAGAATGGTTACATGGAAACCAGACAATTTACCTGGGCGGATACGGAATATGAGCGCAGTTCGAGCGGGATTGCGATTCGCACCGGGGAGATCGCTTGTGTTGATGACTTTGTAAGCGACACACGGGTTGCGGCTTGGCGCGACGCTGCATTGCAGCGCGGTTATCGCTCCTCAATAGCGCTGCCGCTGAAGGATAATAACGGACACATCTTCGGTGTTCTCTCTATCTATTCCAGCGAAGCCCATGCCTTTCCCGTCGAAGAGCAACGCCTGTTGGAAGAGCTTTCCTCCGATCTTGCTTTCGGTATCGATACCCTGCGCACCCGTGAAGAGCATTACCGGGCTGAGGAACAGATACGCATCGCGGCAACCGCATTCGAAGCACAAGAGGGAATCGTTATAACCGATGTAGATGAGACCATCTTGCGTGTCAACCGGGCGTTTGTCGATATCATCGGTTACACGGCAGAGGAGGTGGTGGGTTCAACGCCACGTCTCTACAAATCGGGTGTTCATGACAAAGGCTTTTTCGAGACAATGTGGAAAGCCATTCTGAGGGATGGTGCCTGGTGGGGGGAGATCTGGAACCGTCGCAAGGGGGGAGAGGTCTTTCCGGCATGGTTGAACATCACGGCGGTGAAGAATGAACAGGGTAAAGTCACCCACTTTGTCGGCACCATGACCGACATCACCGAGCGCAAAGAGGCCGAGAGCAAGATCGAGCATCTTGCATTCTATGATCTGCTCACCGATCTGCCCAATAGACGACTTCTCATGGATCGTCTGCACCAGGCGATAATGGGCAGCGCCCGCAGCCGGCACATGGGGGCGTTGCTTTTCATCGATCTGGACAATTTCAAGATCCTCAACGATACCTATGGTCACGACACGGGCGATAAGCTGTTGATCGAGGTGGCGCATCGCTTGGCTACCTGCACCCGGGAAGGCGACACAATCTCACGACTCGGTGGAGACGAGTTTGTGGTCATGCTGGAAGGTCTGAGCAAAGACCAATCTGATGCCGCCGCGCAGGCGAAAGGTATAGGTGAAAAGATCCTCAATGAGCTTAATCATCCCTACAACATGGCTGATCGGGTGCACCATAGCACGCCAAGTATTGGCGCCACGCTGTTTTTAGGCAGCGAGAAATCGGTGGATGAGTTGTTGAAGCAGGCCGATATCGCCATGTACCAGGCTAAGACGGCAGGACGTAATACTCTGCGCTTTTTCGATCCCGACATGCAGGCGAGTCTTGCCGCTCGTGCCGATATGGAAGTAGACTTGCGCACAGCTATCCACACCAGGAACTTCGTACTGCATTTTCAGGCCCAGGTCTATAGCCAAGACCATATCA
The DNA here is from genome assembly GCA_003094555.1 of gamma proteobacterium symbiont of Ctena orbiculata. Lineage (GTDB taxonomy): Bacteria > Pseudomonadota > Gammaproteobacteria > Chromatiales > Chromatiaceae > Thiodiazotropha. The sequence continues at coordinate 12,940 of NATW01000086.1, read as the reverse complement.
TTGGCGCGGAGGCGCTACTGCGCTGGCAGCACCCGGAGCGTGGCCTGGTGATGCCGGCTGAATTTATTCCATTGGCAGAGGATACCGGTTTGATTCTCCCTATCGGTCAGTGGGTTTTGGAAACTGCCTGTAAACAGCTTGCCGACTGGTCGCGGGAAACGGAAAAAAGAGAGCTGAATCTTGCGGTCAACGTCAGCGCGTTACAGTTCCGTCAAAACGATTTCGTGGAACGGGTGGGAGAGGTACTCGCTGACACAGGCGCCCCCCCCGAACGGCTTAAACTGGAACTTACTGAGAGCCTGGTGGTTGATGATTTCGAAGGTTCAATTGAAAAAATGCTCGCACTGAAGGCGCTGGGTGTGGGTTTTTCCATGGATGATTTCGGTACCGGTTACTCATCCCTCGCCTACTTGACGCGCTTTCCCCTTGACCAGCTAAAGATCGACCGTACATTCATTCGAAACCTGCCTGACAGCCTCAACGATGCGGTGGTGGTTCAAACCATTATCAAATTGGCCGAAAGCCTCGGTATTACCGCCATCGCCGAGGGTGTGGAGACCGAGGTGCAAAGAGAGTTTCTGGCGCAGCACGGATGTCCGATTTATCAGGGTTACCTGTTCAGCGAACCCGTGGATTTGACGGCTTTTGAGATATTAATAAAGAAACCCGCGCAAGAGAACAATTTTCTCGAATGACTGTTACCTAACCAAGTAAATGCCGTGTTTCTCCTCAACTCTTGATTTTCCAGGTCACCTAACCTTATCTGACATTTCGCTACAGTCTCACTCAACGCGATACGATATCTCGGACACATGTCAAAAGAGGGTTGTCACTATTAATGAGGCTGGTCTTGTACCGCCCCTCCCAATATGCTCATGCATGGGGGGTATCAAGTAGATGCATATGGTTGGTCATCACGATAGACATGAATCCGGAAAAAATTGTCACCTATGGAATGCTAGTCTGCACGAGTATTATAAATAATTGCTCTCTGGCGCCTATGCTGCAGTCGACACAAAGACCACAAGTCAAGCGCAGTTGTTTGCTCTCGCAATCATTGCCATTCTGAACTATTTTCTATAGATCATGGATTTAGCTTAGGGATGACGAGATGAGTCGATACCAGCAACATCTCTTAAGCCTCAAGGGCCCTAATGCTGTCTATGTCGGAATAGGCGAAGGGCCGCCGCTACTCTTTACACACTATACCTGCGCCAGTCATAAGCTAAAACGAATCGAAAATATCCGCAGTCTGTTCCTGCTGGGGCCGGATTATTTTGAACGCTCAATAATGGCTGGTATCCGCTGCGGTGTCATCGGCACTGCCATAGCCACAAGAAATTATAAGGGAGCCCTGTAAGTTGGGGAGGGAGTCTATGTCATGAGAGTCTTTGTCTTTTTACTTGTTTCTCTTGCCTCAACGTTTATTGCGTGCGCACCGATTAAACATGCCGAACAATCAAGATTCAAATCGGCAGAGATGCTTGAGTCGATGAAATTGAAAGTACCGATTGCGAAATCAGGAAAGCGGGAGAGGGATGTAGGTATCCGGATACGTGCCATACCTCAGCTGCAAAAGTTGACAGCCAAGCATCGTATTGTGCCCGACCGCAGTGGCTCGGAACGCCGGCTGGCTGTCCTTCGTAAGGATCGCACGAGCACCCTATTTGTCGAGAATGAGCTGATTCTCGTCTCGCCGGAAATTGAGGTACTGGAAGCGATCGGACAAGGCCTGGATGCCAGGATTGTCGCTACCCACGACATTACATCGATTCTGGATGGAGAGAAGAGACCGCTTTACCAGCGTCTGATCCGGATCGAAGCAAGCAAGTACGAAAACCCAAAAATCTTTCACGATATTGAACGCATGGCTCCCGGTGCATACGGAGGGATCTATGAAGTCTCTTCCCCTGAAGCCGGGGCGACACTGCGACTTGCCACTGCGCTTCATCTTGGTGGCAGGGCCAGCATCGGTATTAATTGGGTCGGCCAACCCTTCTCGCTGGAAAACGAAATCCTTATCGAGGGTGTTCTGCCCAGCAATGCCGGCTTCGTCAATCCGTTCCTGCTCAACTACCTCAACGGTACGGGTGCAGCTGCAGTTGGTGTGACAGATGCCTGGCACCTGATGAAAGCTGCCGGCGTCCTGGACGGCAACAATTTCGCGATCCCGCCGCACCAGATTGTGGCGGGTGTTGCCGATACCGGCTTTTGGTCAGGCGTTGATGTGACAAATCCGACGCTGAATGGCGGCCCGTTTGATATTCCGGCCAGCGCTACCTGTACCGGTGGATTTGCGTGCCAGTGGCACGGTTCCAATACGGCTGAGACGATGGCTGCCCGACTGGGTAATGGAAAGGCCGTGGCGGGTCCGGCTGGACCTGTGGTCTCACAGATGATCCTGCAAAACTTCGAAGGTTACGAAACCTGGTCATTGATCGGATGGATTGCCGGTCTTGGCAAGACAGTTGTCGAGCGTCCGCGTGTCGTCAATATGAGTTTTGGCTATTCGGTTCCCGCACTCTTTGAATGGTCTACCACACCGTTGGACGTTGCCGCGCTATCGCTGGAATCGCTGGGCGTTCTGCTGGTGGCTGCTTCAGGTAACGACGGTGAGGATATTGATGCGACCTACTGTCCCGAAAGCAGCCTCGCCAACTGCTATGAGACAGAGCGTAAGTTGCCCTGTGAACTGACCGGGGTGGTGTGTGTCGGAGCGTTGCGTTCGAACAGTACGCAACGATTGGCGCAGAGCAATTTCGGCACCGGGACCTTCGGACAGGGTAAGGATAACGATACGGTAGATATCTATGCTCCAGGTAGTGGCATCTTTGTCGGTGCTGATCCCCAGTTTCCTGGAGTGCCCAACGACTCTGTTCAATCCGCTTCGGGTACCTCGATTGCCGCACCGTTGGCGGCGGGCGTGGCTGCACTGATTACTGCAGTCGAACCCACACTGACTCCGTCGCAGGTGACGGATCTGTTGCTCTCACTGGCCTCTACCAATGAGAACAACCTACCTGAAGCTGCGGTGCCCGATAATACCGTCAACCGCTGGCTTAATGCTTCGCGACCGGTGCAGCAGGCACTGATCAATAGTTTTTCGGATACCGACTTTGCACCTATCGTCCGTATCGTCGATCCCATGCCGGGAGTGTTTGGTACACCGGTGGTCGATATGGGGAGTCCGGTAACGGTCACCGCCCGTGCGGTCGATGTTGAAGGTGGTGTACCCTGTTGCAGTATAGAATGGACAATCGACGGTTCGGTGCAGACGGCACTTTCCGGTCCGACTGTCGAACTGACATTTGACGAGGATAGAAACTATACGATTGGCGTCACGGTCACCGACCAGTCAGGACAGATTGCATCGGACACACTCACCGTTCGAGCAAGGCCTTGACTCACTTACACATAAGAGAGTGTGATGAAGAAACTTAAAAATGAAGCAGAGTTGGTCAAAGGGGCCATTATTGCGGGTGTAAAATATGCTGAAAAAAGGGGTGCTGCCGTATTCGAGCCGACGGACTCCGCAAGTGAAAAGATCCTCTACATCTACCGACTCTTGGTACATGACAAAGTCATCCAACCCTTGCCGGAGAATCAGGTCTCCCAATTGTCCATGAAACACAAGCTTGCCATCTGGTATGCAAAACAACTACCGAAAGACCACCCATTGCTCTAGGGGGTAAAACACTATTTTGGTATGAAGAGGTTCACTCTGACTCCTATACTATATATTACCCTTTATCCATACAGACTTGGGTAGTGCACTGGAACCATCTGGCAGTCCAATATTGAGCAGTAATGAATACCTTCAACAAGACAGGGATCAACCCGCAAAACGCACAGTATATCGATCAACTATACGAAGCCTTCAGGCAGGATCCGGATAGCGTTTCCACCGAGTGGAGGCACTATTTCTACGGTTTCGAACTCGCCCATAGCGAGGGACAGACGCCCGGTAGTATCACACCTCAGGCAGACTCCGTCCCAACTCCCGGGGTAGGTGTCGCCGCGGCAGCGGAACGTCTGATCACCGCGTACCGCATGATGGGACATCTATGTGCTGCAACCGACCCTCTACAACTGAATAAGATTGAACGGCCTATAGAGCTCAGTCCGTCATACTATGGTCTCCAGGAGGAGGCGTTGAAAAAACGCTTCAACCACATTTCGATAGATCCGAAGCGTAAAATCCCTCTGGATGAGATCGTCGCCATCCTGAATAAGGTCTATTGTGGGAGTTTGGCCACTGAACACATGCACATCAGCTCAACCGAGCAGCGGCGCTGGATAGAGCAGCGCCTGGAATCCGGCCATGGGGATTGGCGGGGACAGCACAGCGATGAGGCGCGGGTGGGAATTCTCAGGGACCTGACCTCAGCGGAAGGGCTCGAGCAATACCTGCATCGTCGCTACATCGGACAGAAGCGGTTCTCACTGGAAGGTGGAGATTCCCTGATTCCGCTACTCGATGAGGTGGTTCAGGGCAGCGGCCAACTCGGTGTCACCCATGTGGTCATCGGCATGGCCCACCGTGGACGTCTGAATGTGCTGGTCAACCTGATGGGTAAGTCGCCACAGGAGCTCTTTTCCGAGTTCGAGGGCACTCTCGATGAAGAGGATTCAACCGGCTCGGGGGATGTGAAGTACCACCAGGGATTCTATTCCACCATCCAGACTCCGAGTGGTCCCGTGCATGTGGCGCTGGCATTCAACCCCTCCCACCTGGAGATTGTGGCGCCTGTGGTGGAGGGGGGGGTACGTGCGCGGCAGGATAGTATTGATGAAAACGGCAGAGGCCGGGTGATGCCGGTACTGATTCATGGGGATGCGGCCTTCATCGGCCAGGGGGTGACCTCTGAAATCCTCAACCTGGCGAAGACCCCCGGCTATCAGACAGGTGGCACGGTGCATGTGGTGGTCAACAATCAGATCGGTTTCACCACCAGTCTGCCCCAGGAAGCGCGCTCGACCCGCTATTGCACCGAGATGGCCAAGTTGATCGAGGCGCCGATATTTCATGTCAACGCCAATGATCCTGACGCGGTGGTCTTCGTCGCCCGCCTGGCGATCGAATATCGCAATACCTACCACAACGACGTGGTCATCGATCTGGTCTGCTACCGTCGTCAGGGCCACAACGAGGCCGATGAGCCGATGATCACCCAGCCCGGTATGTATCAACGCATCAAGCAGATGAAAACGACACGTGCCCTCTATGCGCAGCGCCTGATGACCGAAGGCACTCTTCAGCAGGGGGAAGAGGAACAACTGATCAGCGATTACCGCAACATGCTTGATAAAGGCCAGGTCACGGTACACGAGTTTCTGCAAGGTTCAGTCACGGGTTACCAGTTAAGCCACTGGAAGCGCTACATCGATGCCAGGCCGGGTGAAGTGGTCGATACCGCCATCAGCCTTGAGCAATTGAATGCTTTGGGGGAAAAACTCCTCCATTTGCCCGCATCCTTCAGTCCGCATCCGCGGGTCAAAAAGGTGCTCGAGAACCGTGCAGATATGATAGCCGGCGTGCAAAACTTCGACTGGGGTATGGCGGAGCTGCTTGCCTATGCCTCGTTGTTGAGCGAAGGGGAGTCGGTGCGTTTTTCAGGACAGGACAGCGGTCGCGGTACCTTCTCTCACCGCCATGCCATTCTCCATGACCAACGGACCGATGAGCGCTACATACCCCTGCAGCACATCACCCGGGATGGTCCCAGTTTCAAAATCATCAACTCCGCCCTCTCCGAACTCGCCGTGCTGGCCTTCGAATACGGCTATGCCACATCGAGCCCCGGGACCCTGGTCATCTGGGAAGCCCAGTTTGGTGATTTCGGCAACAGCGCCCAGGTGGTGATCGATCAGTTCATCTCCAGCGGTTATCTGAAGTGGGGGCGCTTCTGTCAGCTGACCCTGTTTCTGCCCCACGGTTTCGATGGCCAGGGCCCGGAGCATTCGTCAGCGCGTCTGGAACGCTTTCTGCAGTTGTGTGCAGAGTTGAACATGCGGGTGTGGAACCCGAGCACTCCGGCGCAGATGTTCCATCTGTTGCGGGATCAGCAAAAGCGGGCCTTCCGCCGTCCCCTGGTGATTATGACCCCAAAGAGCCTGTTGCGGCATCGATTATCCACATCGTCGATTGAAGAGATTACCCAGGGCTCCCTGACGTTGGTGATCGAAGAGCTCGATGAGCATCAGGTTACAGAGATCCGGCGTGTGGTGTTGTGCAGCGGCAAGGTCTATTTTGACCTGCTCAAGGCGCGTCGAGAGCGCGGGATTACAAATATAGCCATTCTGCGCATCGAACAGCTCTATCCTTTCCCGCGTAGAACCCTGATGGATATATTACAAAAATATGTGTATGCGCATGAACTCGTGTGGTGTCAGGAGGAACCGCGCAACCAGGGTGCCTGGTACCAGATTCAGCACCATCTACGTGTCAGCAAGCCCAAGTCCATGGTGCTGGGTTATTCGGGGCGGCCACCCTCGGCATCGCCCGCTTGCGGTAATTCGCGCATGCATGCCCAGCAACAAATGGAACTGATCGAACGGGCGCTATCCGAGGCAGCCGTGGATGATCCGGGGGAGCGGCTGGATGATACCGATGTTCATTGAATCGAGAAAGGCCGTATCTCTGCCTGCTTGATTATTTGGAGCAGTTGCTCTCTGACCTCTGTGCTGTATGCTGTTTCACACTGCAAACCTCTCATCCCAGGTTTTGTGCTTACCTTCATCACGCATTAATCCGTGATCAATCATGATCTGGTACGCCAGGTTCGCATCCTTAGCGGTGAGTGCATCAAAAGTGTTGATTGATTCCGGCCAGGAGCGTGTCCAGCGTCTAGACATTTGTCCGTCCGGCTTGAAGGTTGATCTATTGAGTATTAGTTCTGAGTGCTCCAGACTGTTCGACCCCAACCAATTGACAAGAGGGAACTGCAAACGTTCGGGATCATTTTCTATACACTCAAAATCCACCACTGACGCCAATTCAGGATAGCGAGCAGCCAACATGCGAAACATATGCTGGATTAAGGCGATGGTAAAGACTTTCATCTGTATACTTCGCTGGCGATCTGTAGGCAGACGCTGAATCAGTTTATAGGCATGTAGTACAGCGCGAAGATCGTGAGATAGAAAACGCTTCAGAAACCGGGATTCCATAACCGCCTTACTTTCCGACTCGAGATAGGAAGTATTTAATCCCTCCCGCGAGAAGATCTGTTCAGCCAGAATGACGGGATCGCTTATATAGAACAGTGTATGACATTGTAATTCCCGTAACAGGGCTTCTGTCGCGAGTAAGCTATGCGTCTCCTTCATAATGAGTGAAGCGCTAGGTGTTGCTTTGTTCTCCATCAGTAACAGATCGTAATTGGTTTCCGCCAGATTTTCTTCAGCATAAATCCGATAGACGCGGTTCAGGGGGTGATCTGCTGTCAACTCCTTTTGATAGGGAATTGCCAATCTGTCACCTTGGTAAGACAGGGTGAGTTTGGGTTCAAACTTTGCAAGCGGATTGTGAATAAAGCGGTTGTTGGGTACTGCTTGTGACAGAAGTTGAATCAAATGATTGATACCGGTGCCATCAACACCCAGTATCAAGTGAATGTCTCCGCCATTGCCCATGTATCCGGCATGCGGCATAAATTTCCGGTTGATGCGTTTGCTCCACAACAACTGGCTGAAAAACAGACGTTTGTTTTGTTTGAGAATCTTCTTCATCAGGGATCTCAATGATTATCGCTTCGTCCCTGAATGCTCGAGAAAGAAACGTGCTTATGGAATTATTAACGTATCGATGTCATAAGTGATGTGAAGCTGATCGCAATTTACTGACTGTTAACAGATAGCCTCCAACTGGAACTCAATTCCACCATGATGGATGACGCCATTACCACCGATGTTGAAATGGATGGTAGCCTGGTCTCCGATTTGGTGGGGGAAGTTCAAAACATAACGGCAGAGTTGTGCTAGTTCAGGCACAAAAAGCAAAGTGAAGCGGCGCTTTTTGTGGCCTGAGTTTATGCCTTTGTTATGCTATCTTCCCATTCTAGATACTTCTTGTTCCCCACTAATATCGCTCGTTTTCTTGACCCGTCATGACGCTGTGGAATCAACGGAGTCAAAGCTAGTTCATCCAAAACATCTTTGACTTCTGACTCATCGTTGTGGTCATATCCAATGCACAGCGCGAATGGGTAGTTTTCTAAAAATTGTTCCCACGAGTATGCATCATCAAACACAAGGTGACATTTCCCTACTTTGATCGGCTGATGGATCTTGTTGTAGTGCATGCAAACGACTATCGGTAATCCTGTTTCATACAAATACCGTTTGAACAGCATGCTGTGGTAATCACCTACATGAAAGCCTCGGTATCTCTTTATACAAGCCCTTATTTCCTCATCTATGAAGAAATTGGAAGCGTCATCAGTAACCGGTTCGGGCGTATCCGCAATCTTCACACCAGACACTCCGCCAATAATTAAAACCGGGGTTTCTTTTCCATGGTTTAGTCGCGGGGATAGCTTGATCAAGCTTGCGATTCTTTTTTGTTCTGCTGGTGATAATTCCAAACGGCAATAGTCCGCCTGTTGACTTGAAGACTCTTCACCATATAGAGATAGTGGCCCATGAGATGCTCCATAGGGCGCTTCAACAGGGCCTTCAGGGAACATGGTAGCGGGTATGTCGCTACTCAGCCACAAATGTAGAAATGTTAATGCACAATTAGTGGATACAGAAGAAATCAGTTTCTGCGACGAGTATGCCCTATGCTTGGCACGCTTTACTTCAATGCCTAGTTCTTTTGCCACATATGAAGAAGTGGAGCCTGTATCAAAATAGAGGTTTACATTCTTGCTTGCGATACGCTCTATATAATACGTAACAAAATGCTTAGCTAGCGCTTTTTTTTCTGCCTTGCTATCTGCGCACCTATCGTCGAGCTCAACGAATTTATTAAATCTATAATGAACGTCGGCTCTTAACTCATTCTTTAAAGCTTTAGTGAATATATCAAGGGTCTGAGCACTAGATGCTGGTATCAACCCTCTATCAGGACTCTTCTTAAATAACTCTGTTGCCGTATTGTTGACAGAGATACCAACTGCGCCAGAAAGAGCAGGGTAATCTTGTTCTGTCCATATATTATCGAAATGATCGCCCTCTCGAAGCATATTGTAAAAGCGCCAAAACTTATCTTCATTCTTAAGTTCTTCCGAATCATGCTTTTTTTCTCCGTCTAACAAACGTCTTTTTTCTCGTATTTCAGTTTCGTTCAACAAGTAAATCAATATTTCGGCACCCGAGGCAACCGCCTGATTATACTCCCACTCCGTAAAACTCATATTGCCGCCTTCATCATGCATTAACGATCCATAACGGCAACCTAAAATCAGTACATAAATGTCAGATTTCTGAATGGCGCTTTTAATGACTTCTCTGGTGGCTCTACTAGTGGCGGGAGTCTCTTCCATTCTGATCGGAATGTGATTTGTCATCAATACGGCGCGAAACACCTGCTGCCTCACTTCCTGCAAGCTGAATGGCGAACTTATAAATACTTGGTATTTTCTTTCTTGCTCATACAAACCATTACTTTTCATATGCATATCCCCAGTGTTTTACAATAAAGCACTGCTAGTGACTCTATTTTTATCGCATAACAGTGGATTTTGGGGACGCCACAAATAATGACTTATGCCGACAAGTGAATATTTAAAGCACCATATAAGGACTTTGATTAATTGAAGGGGCATGTGCCCGACAGTTTTCTGTGACGTCAAACTGGTTGAGGCGGTGTGGGTACGGGGTTGGATTTTCCGATCCGTTGCATTCACTTCCAAAGTTCCCTGTGCTGGCATGAATTGGATTTCACTGTTTATTTAAACCATTTCTAAACCCAATGCAAGAAAGCAGCGTGTTTGTCTCCCCAGCAAAGCCTGTTTAAACTCAGATAAGCTGTATACATGCGATAAAAAGATTCATATTCTCACGCCCCCCACAATTTTCCCAAAGCAAAAAAAAGCCCGCCTAAGCGGGCTTTCAAGTCTGAAGTTTGACCGCCTTATTTATTAGCGATTTCTTCAAGCTGCTTGGCCGGGATCACCTGGCCGTCGAGGGCGGCATCCTTGGCACTACGCCCGAAGGCGACACTCATCAAGGTAGAGTAATAGACCACCGGCATGTTGAACTTGGTGCCGTAGGTGTCATTGATGTTGTCCTGGTAGATCTCCACATTGGCCTGACACAGGGGGCAGGGGGTGACGATCATGTCGGCGCCGTTGTCGTAGGCCGCTTCGATGATGCCCTTGATCATCTCCTGGGACTTTTCGGGCTCGGAGAAGGCGAGGGCGCCGCCGCAGCACTGGACCTTTTTCTCGTAGGTGGGAATCGAATCAGCGCCGACACTCTCCACGATCTTGTCCAGATACTGGGGGTTTTCGAAGGACTCGCCGGCAATACCGAAGGGACGATTGGTCTGGCAGCCTACGTAACCGGCGATCTTGAGGCCCTCCAGGGGCTTTTTGACCTTGGATTTGATGCCGTCGAAACCGATGTCTTCCACCAGCACTTCCACCATGTGGCGCACGTTGGCTTCGCCCTGGTATTTCAGACCGGCCTCGGAGAGGGCGGCGTTGGCGTCCTTGAACATCTGCTCGTCTTCGTGAAGACGCTCCTTGGCCTCCCGGGTGGAGAGCCAGCAGGCGGCGCAGGTGGCGACGATCTCCTGGCCGGAGTTGTGCTCCTCGGACAGCGCGATGTTGCGGGCGGAGAGGGCCAGACGGGGCAGTTCGCCGCCACCGCCGTAGCCGATGGAGGCGCCGCAGCAGTTCCAGTCGGGGATCTCGTTGAGCTGGATGTCCAGCTCCTCGCACATGGTCTGCGCGGAGACTAAATAGTTGGATGAGGTGGCGCCCTTTTGTGAGGAGCAACCCGGGTAGAATGATAGTTCTATCTTAGCCATGTCGGTCGTTCCTCACTTCGCGTCTTTCAGGTTGCCTTCTTCGATCTCCTGGGCCTTCTTCACCATCTTCTGGAAGCCGGAGAGATCCTTCACGCTGTGTCCGCCAAAGAACTCCATGGCGTTCATACGCTTGGCCTTCATCATGTTCTGGCCCAGTTTCTGATTCGCCATGGCGTTCTTGATGCCCTGGCCGAAACCGTCCTTGAAGTACATGGAGAGACCGAGTTTCAGTTCGTTGACGCGACCTTTTTTCATCAGGTTGTCCCAGAAGATCTGCGAGAACTCAGCGGTGGGCTGTTTCTTCTGCACCAGGCCGAGGCGCTTCGAGTAGACCGCCAGGCCGTGCATGATGTGGGTGATCGGCAGGCCGCGGGGGCAGCGGGCGATGCAGTTGTAGCAGGAGGTGCACATCCACATGGAATCGGTGCCCAGCACCTCGTCGCGCTTGTTGGCGCGGATCATCATGAAGAGTTCCTGTGGGGGATGATCCCAATGCTTACCCAGCGGGCAAGAGCCGGAGCAGACGCCGCACTGCATGCACATCTTGACCCATTCTCCCTCCTCCACATTCGCCTCAACCTCTTTCAAGAAGCTGCTGCGATACTTTTCGATCATTGCGGTATTCAAATCACTCATTTTCTATCCCCTTAGAACTTGAACGGGCTCAGGCCGATCTTCTCGACGGTCTCCGCCATGTCGTTGATCAACTGCGGCGCACGCTCCACGTCGGTGATGGCAACCTCGTGCAGGATCACCCGCTCCGGTTCCAGGTTCAGCGTATCCAGGGTGTCACCCACCTTGCTCATGCGCTCCGCCGCCATGGCCGAACCGCGTACAAAGTGGCATTGGTAGTCGTCATCACGACGACAGCCCATCATGACGATGCCGTCATAACCGTTGTTCAAGGCGTCGGTCACCCAGGAGAGGCTCACGGAGCCGAGGCAGCGCACCGGTATGACCCGCGCCCAGGGGTTGATCTCCACGCCCGCCTGGGCGGCCTGGTCGAGTGCCGGATAGGCGTCGTTCTCACAGGCCAGTACCAGGATACGGGGTTTCTCATCCCACTCTTCCGGGATCTCCACGTTCTTGATCTGCTGATTGACGGTCTCCACCGAGTAGTTCTCGAAGGAGATGACCCGCACCGGGCAGGCGCCCATGCAGGTGCCGCAACGACGACAACGGGATTCGTTGTACATCGGGTAGCCTTCCTCGTCCTCGTTGATGGCGCCGAAGGGGCACTCAACGGTACAGCGCTTACACTGGGTGCAACCCTCCTTGCGGAAGCTGGGGAAGGAGAGGTCGCCGGAGCGGGGGTGCGCGGCACGTCCCTTGCCCGCGTTCTCAGCCGCCTGGATCGCCTTCAAGGCTGCACCGGTGGCGTCGTCGCGGGCCTGCTGGGCGTCCATGGGACGGCGTACAGGGCCGGCGGCGTAGATGCCGGTACGGCGGCTCTCGTAGGGGAAACAGATGAAGTGAGAGTCATTGAATCCGTTCTTCAGATGGGGCAGATCGGTGCCCTGACGATACTGCAGGTTGAGGATCGAGGGCGGCGCATTCTCAAGCATCGCCTGGGCCTTGGCCTTTTCCTCTTCGTCCTCTGCCTCGTCCACCATCAACTGGGCGTAGGGATCGGGACCGGAGTTGGGCTCCATGCCGGTGGCCAGGACCACCAGGTCACAGACCATCTCGGTCTCTTCGTTGAGGATCTTGTCCTCGAACTTAACTGTCAGGCTGTCGCCTGTAACGACCTCTGAGGCGATACCCTTGGAGAAGGTGACCATCGCCTCTTGACCGGCGCGGTAGAAATCCTCACCGCCGGCACCGGGGGTGCGCAGGTTGTCGAACAGGATGGTGGTGTCGCAATCGTCGTTGAGCTCCTTGAAGTACATAGCCTGCTTGATGGAGACCAGATCGGTGACACCGGCGAAGTAGCTCAGGTGACCCTCTTTGTCGGAGCACTGT
>NATW01000085.1 GCA_003094555.1 gamma proteobacterium symbiont of Ctena orbiculata | reverse complement strand
ATACCGACCTTCTGTTTCTCCAGATCGATTTCGGGAAACTGATTGAGCAGGCCGGAGTGTTGAATAGCCTGGCGTACGGTGCTGTCGTCCGGTACCTCGAGTTTGAGCCAGACCTGTTTGAATTTATCGGCATAGGCCACACCTACATTCATTTCACTCTACTCCCTCTATGGGTTGGAGGCAGTGGCTTCGGCGGTCGCCAGCCTGGCCCCGCGCTCAGCCAGGGCACGGTCAAGCAAACGTTTGCCGGCAAGCAGAAAACCGAGCACCAGGAAACCACCGGGCGGCAGAATGATGAGGAGGAAACCCTTGTAGTCCGGTATCAATTCAAGTTCCAGGAAGGAGGCCCATGATCCGAGCAGTAAGGCGGCGTTGGCGAACAGGGTGCCGCTGCCGAGGATCTCACGAGCGGCCCCCAGCAGCACCAGGGCCAGGGTGAAGCCGAGTCCCATCATCAGGCCATCGAGGATCGAAGCTAGCACCCGGTTGCGCGAGGCGAAGGATTCGGCCCGCCCGAGGATGGCGCAGTTGGTGACGATCAGGGGGATAAACAGCCCCAGTACCTTGTGCAGATCGTGCACCCAGGCGTTCATCGACATATCCACCAGGGTGACCAGGACAGCGATGATCAGAACGAAGATAGGGATACGCACCTGGGGCGTGATGATGCCGCGGAACAGGGAGATCAGTAGTCCGGAGGCGATCATCACCGCCGTGGATGCGAGTCCCATGCCGAGACCGTTGCTGGCGGTGCCGGTGACCGCCAGCAAGGGACAGAGGGCGAGGGCCTGGGCGAACACTATGTTGTTGTCCCAGATACCGTCTTTGGCGATGCGTCGGTAGTCATTACTCATCGAATTGTTGCTCCAGCTGTGAACACCCCTGCGTATAACGCTGTGGGAAAGCATCGACAGCATTCGTGTTTATTCGCGTTCATTTGCGGACTGATACTTAATTACCGCTTCACCACATCAGTGGTGATCACCGGTGGATTCAACAGCTCGGTGCGGTTGTGCTTGAAGAAGGCCAGGCCGTCCTTGATCGCACTCACTACCCCGCGGGGTGTGATGGTGGCGCCGCTGAACTGGTCGAAGCGTCCCCCATCCTTCTTTACTGCCCATTCGCTATCCGGGGGATCACCCAGTGACAGGCCGTTAAAGCTGAGAATCCATGAATCTTTTGCCACCTCGATCTTGTCCCCCAGACCCGGTGTCTCCGCATGGGAGAGCACCCGTACACCGAGGACCTTGCCCTCGGCGTCCAGCCCCAGGATCAGCCGCATCTCACCGGCATAGCCCTGACCGTTGATCTCCCAGGCGAGGGCGTTGACCTGGGCGCCGATGGTGCCGCGATAGATGGTTACCGGCTTACCTTTTTCATCCATGATCTGGAGGGGATGGGCCAGCAGGTCGTTGTCGTATCGCGCATCGGGAACCACCTGGGCCAGGGAGTCGAGCAGGTCCTCTTTCTGACGCGCCTGGATGGCCTCTTTGGTGGCGATATTGCCGGCCACCAACAGGGCGGTGGCCAGGGTGGAAAAGCCGCCCAGCAATACAGCCTGATAGCCGACCCGCTTGCGATATTTGGGTTCCAGTGGTGTACCCATCAGGCGTCACCCCCCTCATCCGCATAGTTCAGCGGCTCGCCCTTGCGGTCGCGGCCATAGATGCGAGGTTTGAGGTAATGGTCGATCAACGGGGTACAGGCGTTCATCAGCATCACTGCAAACGCAACCCCTTCCGGGTAGCCGGCCCAGGTGCGAATGGCGTATACCAACAGGCCGACACCGGCACCGAACAACAATTGGCCACGGATCGAGACGGGTGAGGTCACCAGGTCGGTGGCGATGAAGAAGGCGCCCATGATCGCCGCCCCTGACAGCAGATGGGTCAGTGGGTCGACGTAACTCTGCGGATCGATAAGATGGAAGAGGCTGGCCAGCAAGGTCAGGGTACCCAGCATGGCCAGCGGGATATGCCAGGTGATGATGCGTTTGTAGATCAGTAACAATCCCCCCAGCAGTAACAGCAGGGCGGAGGTCTCACCAAGACTGCCGCTGGTCTGACCCAGGGAGAGCCGCCACAGGGAATCGATGCCACTGCTGGCGGTCTCCAGTGGTACCGCGCGACCCAGCTCTGTCTTCAGGTGTCCCAGGGTGGTGGCGCTGCTGATGGCGTCCAGTTGACCGGAGCTGCCGAAGGTAATGGCGAGACTGTCGAGAAAACCGGGCGCCTGGGTCGAGAAAAGGGGCGCTGGTGAATTGAACAGGGTCATCTCCAGGGGAAAGGAGATCAACAGTGCCACCCGCGCCACCATGGCGGGATTGAACAGGTTCTGGCCGATACCACCAAACACCTGCTTAGCGATGACGATGGCAAGAAAAGCGCCGACCACGCCGATCCACCAGGGTGCCCAGGGAGGCAGAGTCATGGCCAGCAGCCAACCGGTGAGCAGGGCTGAGCCATCGAGCAGGAAGGGACGGGCACGCTTCCCGGCAATGCGCAGGGAGCCGGCCTCGAACAGCAGACAGGCGATCAGCGTGGTGACAAAAAGAAAGATCGCCGGCCAACCAAAGAGATAGAGGCTGTACAGGGTGGCAGGCAGCAATGCCAGCATGACCAGCCCCATGGTACGGCTGATACTGGTGCGGGCGTGGGTATAGGGGCCGGCGACGGGCTGCTCTTCTAACATGTCTCAGCCCCGGTTTTAGTGTCGGATTGAGAGGCGGACGCCGCGGCAGCCTTGGCTTGGGCCTCTGCTTTCTTCTTCGCTTCCATCTCTTTCTTGCGTTTCATCATCGCTTCGCGCTTGGCCTTCTTGATCGCCTCCATGCGTTCGTTGCGTGCCTCCGCCAGGCGTTTGGTTTCACCCTGCTTGTGCTGAGCGCGCTGGCGGGCGGCCAGCTCGCCCTTGGCATAGTTGAAGTACTGCACCAGGGGTATATGGGATGGGCAGGCATATGAGCAAGAGCCGCAGGCGATGCAGTCGAGCAGGCCCAGCTTGACCGAATTGTCGAGTCCGCCGGCACGGATGTGGGCCGCCATCTCCAGTGGTACCAGTCCGCAAGGACAGGCAGTGACACAGCTGGCGCAGCGAATGCATGGCATCTCATCGCCGTTTTCGCTTTCGTCGGCGGTCAGTGCCAACAGGCCGTTGCTGCCCTTGACCGCGGGTACCCTGGTGCTGGGAAGCGGTTGTCCCATCATGGGACCACCACTGATCAATCGAGTTGGTTGTTGGCTATATCCGCCGCAGTAATCGATCAAGTGGGTGAGGGGTGTGCCCAGCGGCACACGCAGATTTTTCGGTTCCCGGATAGCGCCTCCGGTGATGGTCATGACACGGGATATCAGTGGCCAGCCATGATAGAGGGCATCGTGCACCGCCAGTGCGGTTGCCACGTTGTGAACCACCACGCCCATGTCGGCGGTGAGTCCTCGGGCAGGTGTCTCTTTGCCGATCAGAGTCTGTACCAGGTGTTTCTCAGATCCCATGGGATAGCGGGTCGGCAGTCCGACAACA
>NATW01000084.1 GCA_003094555.1 gamma proteobacterium symbiont of Ctena orbiculata | reverse complement strand
GGCATCAAAGTAATGGAAAAATCCCCCAGATTCAGGCCCAAACCGAACCAGCGGGTCTCGATGGTCAACGCATCATCATCCCCCCAATCCTCATATCCAAGGCTGAGACTCATCTCAGCCAAAGGATTCGTACTGAAACTCAGAGCATGAAAATCGGTCTGCAGTTGCGCCTCATCAGATTCAACACGGCTTTCGCCCAGTGAGAGGTCGATGCGGGTGTCGAGGGGGGCTGCCAGGCTAAGATCAAGCTGACGACTCCATCCATCCGCATCGTCAACCCCAAGCGTGATAGCGAGGCTGGATTGAAGGGGTGGGGGAATATCCTGCAACCAATCCAGCTCGAATTCACCACCAGGTGACTCTACAACCACAAACAGGGGCAACAGTGAGAGGAGGATAGTGCGCCGCATAACTATTGGCGCAGGCGCCTGAGTAGCTTTTGTCTCTGCTGCGGTGTCAAGCGCCGCAGCAGCTTGGACCGCTTGAGTGCGCGTTGCCTCTGTTGCGGAGACATCTCTTGCCAGCGTTTGCGTAGGGCCTGCCGCTCATCCGGCGAGAGCTTTTGAAAGCGCTGATAGCGGTTGATCAACTGTTTGCGCTGCCGGGGCTCCAGAGCAAGAAACTGTTGGTACCTATCCCTCACCTTGTCCCGTTGTTCGGGACTCAGGTTGCGCCATTTCTGCAACCGGGTTTTCGCCCTCTGCTGCTCTTCCGGCGTCATCGCCTGCCAGCGATCCGCTCCCTTGAGCAGTCGCTGTCGTCGCTCCACGGGCAGACTCTCCCACTGCTCCTCTAGAGGAGCGAGTAGCTGCCGCTGGCTGTCGCTGATCCCATCCCAGGTGAGGTTGTCTGCCCACAGGGGTACCACTATTAGGAACAGGCCTATTTTCAACAAGCACCTAATCATCACTCTGTACCACTTCGTCCTGCCGGCTTTCTCTCTCATCAGCCAGCATCATGGGATCCAGCCAATCACCTTCCGGTGTGTCAAAACCGCCGAGAAACTCCAATAACTCCATACTGGGAAGCCCATCAGTCCCACCAGAGGATTCTTCAGCCGTTGCCATGCCGGTAGCCACAAACAACACCAAGGAGAGGCTCCATTCAGCCGGAATCCTGTTCATCCGTCACCCATAGATAGAAATCCATATCCTGATAGAAATCCAACTCTTCGGCTGCCCCCAGCAGCTCCATATCCTCCATCAGGGAGAGGGTCTGCAGCTGATTCTGGGCCGGAGGCTGGGCGGATTTCAGTACCAGCAGTGAAGCCACCAGCAGCAATCCAGCCATCACCAGGACGACCTTTCCTGTACGACCCAGCGCCAAAATGTCTCCAAGACGGTAGGTTGCTGGTCCGCTGCCCGCCTCCACTGCACGTCTGCGTGCGGCACCGAGTCTGGCCAGGGTCAACTCGTCCAGCTCCTCGGTACTCTTATCCAAATCCTGTTTGATCCGGTTGAGAAACTCCTCGTCTGATTTCATGGCCAGTGCTCCTCCAGTCTCTCTCGCAAGGCGGTGACAGCACGGGAATAGTGGGTTTTCACACTACCCTGGGAACAACCCATCGCCCGCGCCGTCTCCTGCACGCTCAAACCTTCCCACAATCTCAACATAAAAGCCTGTTGCTGGCGCAGGGAGAGCCGTTGGATTGCCTGCTCCAGGCAAGCCACCGCATGCTCCTGCTGAAGCCTCTCTGGAGCCGCTTGTTGCCGGCTGTCCGGGACTGCCTCCAGAGGATCATCTATCTCATACTCACTATCCTGGCTGCCGACAAATCGGCGCCAACGGTCGCGTACCCAGGAGCGACGATGCCAATCGGTGATGCTGTTCTGCAGGATACGATAAAACAGCGGTCCCCACTCGTGCTCCGGACGGTTTGAATAGCGGGTTGCAAGTTTCATCATCGCATCCTGAACGAGATCCAGGGCATCATCCTGATTTCCCAGGGAGATCGCCGCCATGCGCAGCGCCCGGCGCTCCACACCTGCCAGAAAGCGGTTCAATGCCTGGTTGGTATCCAGTCCATCCCCTCCCACTGCTAACGCCTGCATGCCGATTCGGGGGTCAAGGGTTTGCTGTTTCAGCATATTCTGTACCCGTCATCGCCACGACCCTCTCCTGTCGCTTGACACAGAGGCAACCATGATACAACGGGCTTATAGGGAAAAAACATTTTGTCCAGATCCGCTCTCATCTCTCTGTTCCATTTACGCTATACCTATGCTTAACGCAGCTGGACGGGATCGGTTGACACACCTCTCTTTATGCGACCCAGCCATTGCAGGTCGGCTGACAAAAGGTCGTCGGCAACGTGCTTATACTAGACGAACGGATCAGAAAGTGCGGGGGCGGACCTTTATAATGGATTGATTTAAAAGGTTTAACGCATAATATTAGGGCTAACAATATTGCTTAAAAGCTTGTTTTTGAGCGAAACAACACGGCATAAAGCAAAATAGACATTAAATCAGTGGGATGCGTAGGTCCGACCCGTCAATTCTCAATTGTCGATCACTCCCACTCCATTGTAAAATAGCCTTTTTCTCTTTTGTATTCAATGGCTTATTTTCCTTCTAAACGGTAATACCATGAAAAATACCATGTTCAGAAATTGCTCTCGTTTGCTCATATAAACGTAAGAATTAAAAACGGATTGCCTTTCTTTTTACCCTAATTTATATTCATTTTTGTTATTTATGAATATGTGAGGTGCGATATGGCAACGACAAGTCTTAGCCTAGGTGAGCACTGGGAAGTCTATATCAAGAACGAGATTGCCAGTGGGCGATACGGTTCCGCCAGTGAAGTAGTTCGTGATGCTCTCCGCGCAATGGAGGAGCGGAAAAGCAAACTCGATGCTTTACGTGGCCATTTGGCCCAGGGCTTCAAACAGGCCGAATCCGGTGAGTTTGCTGATGGATTCACCATGGACGCGCTGATCAATGATCTGGACAACGAAGCCTGATGCATGGATTCAGAGTCACCCCAAGAGCACTGGAGGACTTGAAAAACATCGGTCGATATACCGAACAACAATGGGGTAAACGCCAACGCAATACCTATTTGAGAGCACTTGAGAAACGCTTTACCTGGTTAGTGGAAAATCCGCAATTGGGTAAACACCGCACGGATATAGCTGAAGGCTATTACAGCTTCCCACAGGGTGCACATGTTGTCTTCTACCTGATAAGAGATAACAGCATTGATATCATCGGCATCCCGCACAAGGAAATGGATATCATTACTTATTTCCTGCCTGACTGAACAATCGGACATTCAGATGAAGTGCCTGTTGTTGCCAGCCAGTGCCAGACATTGCCTGTCAATGCCGGTCACTC
Organism: gamma proteobacterium symbiont of Ctena orbiculata; assembly: GCA_003094555.1. Classification (GTDB taxonomy): domain Bacteria; phylum Pseudomonadota; class Gammaproteobacteria; order Chromatiales; family Chromatiaceae; genus Thiodiazotropha. Next base: position 29,819 of record NATW01000084.1, on the reverse strand, counting down.
CCACTCGATTGTAAATGAGCCATTTTTATCATTTATATTTAATGGCTTATTTTCCCTCTAAACAGTAATACCATGAAAAATACCATGATCAGAAAATTCTTCCAAACGCTTCAATTTTTTTTATAAACCGACCAGAAAAACCGAGCACAGAGATCTATTTAGTTGGGTAATTGAGATTCCAATCCCATGGATGTCCAACTCCACTCCCCGCGCCGAGATAAATGCCTAACATACCCCATTGTTAGTCCGCAGTTGCGAGATTGCGGTCATTCGTAACTCAAGATTATATGCGAATGCTTTTCTTAGCTGCCGACCCGAAACAGGCGTTCGTATGCGATAGCACTTACAGCTTTTTATAATACTGTGCACCATGGCCGTAAGCCTTACTGCGCGCCTCTGCAAGGATCTCCAGCAACAAGGTGCGGTAGCACACCGTGGCCGCCAGCTTGCAATCCGCTTTTTCAAACATCTTGGCCAGCCTCAGCAGACTGTCATAAAAACACTCCGCCAAATCCTGATGCCGGGCTAAGATTAAGGCCTGAGCTCTCTCCATCTGACCCAGGTTAAATAACTGATCTGCGCTGAGTACGATATTGCCACCCTGTTCGGATTGTTTGATTGCTGAGCCACACGCTTTCTCTTTCTCGTCCTCGTCCAAGACCTCCAGATATCGCGTGAAACTGGTGTAGCTCTGCTCGCTTTGAAACAGCCGAAAACGAATCTCATTAAGCTGTTTCCGATCACCCGTTTTCAAACAGCCCTTATCCAGCAATTCCAGACGATCATGCTCAAAACGGTCCTCCCATGCCTGGTTCAGATACCGCATTGCCGTCGCGGGCTGCTCGTAGTGCAAATATTTTTTACAAACCGATTTCATTTGCAGATTGTTTGGCTGTGGTGAGTGTATCAATCCCGATCGCTCGTATAATGCAGGATCGCGCAATGCATCGGCAATCTGTCCTAATGCACGGCCACGAGATTGACTTTGTCTTCTTGTTCAGCAGATTTTAACCCCCTGCGCAACGCGTTTTCGTACCGCCAGGCCAGTTGCTTCAACTGATCCAGCGTCAACAGCAGATGGGTATTTGGCAATAGCGGATCAAGCACACCATAATCATTCTGCTGACACAGCTGATATATCCGCTCGAGCCAGTCGACGTTAGCATCCCGCCAGCCTTTAGCCGCCGTCAACCACAACGGTACGGCCTGGAGATATACCTCGCCCACTGCCCCGCCAGAATCATCGACACGGTTGAGCACCGATTCTGCCGTCGCCAGGAACCGGTCGACCAAATCAAACGCATGTTCCGGTGAGCGCTCCAGCAGTCCGCTTTCAATATCGGCGAGGACCGCTTCCAGTTCCCGTGCAAAATCAAAACTCGTCCGATAATCGATAAATCTCCGCCCTCGTTTCAGTGATGCAATACGCTTGCGCAGTACCCTGGACAGTGCGACCGGATCATTTGTCAATGTCAATGCTTCGATCTTGTCGCTCAACTCCGGATATCGGAGGTAGAGGTCGAATATAAAATTCTGCAAGGTATCTGCATCGATATCAGCCAGTTTTTTTTAAGTGTATCGACGTTCATAGGACATAATGGAAATTCATTAAATCATTCAGGCTTGTGTAGATAAAATCACTCGCTCCAGATCGAAGAGAATCATTTCCTCATCAGACCAGACTGAGCAGGTTCAACAGTCGCCAACTCATATCGGGTTGTTCTGCCGCCACCTGGTAACGGAATGATGATACCCTTAGCAACCAGGTCAGAAAGGTCACGGCTGGCTGTTCGGTTGGGACACTTGGTAATCGCTTCATATTTTTTTGTCGTTATTCCGCCTTCAAAACCCTTTCGACCTTCAGCGAATACCCTCGATACCATCCTGGCCTGCCGGTCATTCAACTGGTTACCATAGGCTTCGTAGAATCGTGTCTTGGCCAGTACAAAGTCCACTTCCTCTCTGGCGATTTCCTGTGCCTTGATTATTGTGTCTGCGAAATAATCCAGCCAAACGTTAACATCCAGGCTTCCTCGACTCGCTTTCTCAAGTTGCAGGTAATAGGACTTTTTATCCGCCTCAATCGCCGTGGCAAGGCAAGCCGTGGTTGGATATCCGAGAGACTGCGAAAGTGCATGGTCGGCGACCGCTCTGCCGACTCGACCATTACCATCATCGAAGGGGTGAATCACCTCGAACCAGAGATGAGCAATACCTGCTCGGGCGATCCCGGGTATTGCCTTATCCCCGCCCAAGGGACTGGTTTGGTTATACCAGTCGATAAGCTTCGCCATTTTATCTGGCACCTGAATCGCTGGCGGGGCCTCATAGTGAACCTTTTCCCGCCCATAAGGCCCACTCACAATATGCATTGGTGAAGGATCGTTGCGGTATGCACCTCGCACAATAGATGTGTAGCGTTGTTCCGTGACCGCCATGGATTGCCACTTGCCCAACAACTCACCTTTCAGGGATGAACGCCAGTTCTTGCGAACGTCCACCAACAGCGAAGCAGCCCCCGCTGCTTTCTGGTCAGTGTTGCCCGGTAGTGTGTCCGATGTAATCAAGGAGAGCAGTGACGACCTGACCGACTCCCTGTCCAGATCCTCACCTTCGATGGCACTGGTTTTGATGGCCTCGGAAAGCATCAAGTCGATCGTGGCATCTTCTTGAGACGCCACGGGAAGCGCATCAAAGCTGCCTGCCAGGCGCTCCGAATTTATGCGAAATGCAAGCTCCCGATCTTCGAGTGCGCTCTTGTCATAGCGAAAATCTGGCCAGCCTGGTTGTTGCCATATCCATCTCATGGCGTGATTCTAGCACTTATTCACGCCATATCATGAAAACATTTGGCGTGTTTATAACACTAAATCACGCCACTCTCGTTCGCAAAGCGATATATGGGTGCAGACCGCTCATACCATGAATACGCCGATTTGCCATGCATGGTATTGCTGCCTTCTGCGTTACAGCGCGCGGAATATACCATGAAAAATACCATTGATGATGCAGATTATATTATCGATTGGATTGTATTTATTCTTATATTTCAATGCATTATAAATTCAGGTCACTCCCACTCGATTGTAAATAAGAATTTTTTATCTTTTATTTTCAACGGCTTATTTTCCTGCTAATTGGTAATACCATGGAAAATACCATGCTCAGAAAATCCTTCAAAAAACTCGAAAAAATTACAGATTGAGTAGCGCCACACCGCACTCTAGGCCACCTTCCGGGCTTTGACTTCCAAGTGTATGCCCTCCTGCTCCTGCAGATAATGGATCACCGCGAACAGGTTACTCGCCTGGGGGTTCCCTTTCGGCCCGAACATGCGCATGAGACTCTTGCTCGATTTGCCGAAGACCCGAGACAGCTCCTCAAACCCGATCGTCGCGTTGATATAGTCGCGCAGCACCGCCTTGCCTGTATCGACATCATCGGCGAGAAGGCATTCGATCCCTTCCTGCAGCAGGGCCTTGCGAAACGCCGGATCCCGTTGGGCGCGTGCTTGTATGGTGTCCTTAAAATCCTTCGTCAAAGCCATCATGTCACCTCTTGCCGTTTCCGGCGCTTATAGTCGCTCCAGTGCCCTTTTGCAGCAGCAACGTCTGCATCCTTGCCAAAGTAGATCCGATAGCCAGGACTAAAATCGGTTCGGTACTCATAGACGCCGGCACCTACACCTTTCACGTTAGAGAAATTACCCTGCTCCATCCGATGACCGACTGTCGCCACCTTGACCGCAGAGGCCACATTCAGGCTATCGAACCATTTGGCATAAGGGCTGCTTCCCTCAGCATCGAGGGATTCTCTAACCTCTGTCATCTGACCCAGATAGTAGCATATGTGTTACCTTTGGCAATCCCCATCCACCGAAACTCCTATGGAGTGACATCCGGGCTTGGCGTGTGAGCAGTTGAAAATGTGGCATGCCCCCATAGTCTGTATTGATTCACTATTTGCTTTGTCTGATTGTACGCCTGACACCGAAATAAAATTGATATATGTGCAGAAACTGGTAATCGCCACCTGCCACTGACGGCAACCATGGGCCCAAATAAATGGTCTCCAGTCCGTGCTTGACATTACGCAATTATTAGTTAGGATTACTAACCATGAATTTCGACAAAATCACAGAACCTCTTGATCAGCGACTGGCGTATGGTCTGACCCGGTTGGCGGCAGTCGCTCGACAATTGGAATGGCAGGCAGCCGAATCAGCCGGTTTGTCGCCCACCCAGGCCGACATATTGCGATTCGTTGCAAGCAGGCCTGAAGGGACACGACTGACAGCAGCTGCCGCACACGCCGGGATACGCAAGGCTACGGCCAGCGATGCAGTGACCACACTGGAAAACAAGACCATCCTGCGCAAACAGGCAGACGCTTCAGATGGTCGCGCTATTGCGTTAAAAGCAACGGCGAAGGGTGGCAGGATCGCACGAGAATGGCCGGCCAGCTTCGCACCGATCGTTGAAGGCCTGTCAGAGAGCGAGCAGGAATTAATGTTCGCATTGGTTATCAAGATGATTCGGCATTTGCAGCAACGCCAATTGATAGCTCCGCAGCGCACCTGCGTGACCTGCCGACACTTCCGCGAGAACGTCGCGCCGGGCACGGGCACACCGCATTTCTGTGCGTTCGTCGGCGCGCCGATGGCCGAGCGGCATCTGCGTGTCGATTGCCCGGAGCACGAATCCACCGCCTGACGGCGGTTATTGACCCCCGTTCCCTTGAATGGGTTTTTTATTAAACATATTAGTTAGGAGTCCTACCATGAAACAACAGGCCATTTTCTACCACGCCGGTTGTCCCGTCTGTGTTGCCGCCGAACAGCAGCTTGCCGAAGCCATCGATTCTGGGCGTTTCGACGTCGAGATCGTGCATCTGGGCGAGAGCAAATCACGTATCGGTGAAGCCGAAGCGGTCGGTGTAACGTCGGTGCCCGCGCTGGTCATCGCTGGACAGCCGTTTCACATCAACTTCGGCGCCGCCATTGCCGATCTGAAATAAGGAGAGAAACCCATGAGACAACTTATTCTGGCTGCACTTTGCGCGGCTACTTCGACAACTACCCTGGCCGCTGATCCCCAGGTTCCGTACCCGGAAGGTTACCGCGACTGGCATCATGTGAAGAGCATGGTGATCGAGGATGGTCACCCATTGTACGGCTCGTTCGGGGGGATCCATCATCTCTATGCCAACGACAAGGCCATGAGGGGTTACCGGAAAGGAACATTCCCCGACGGGTCCGTAATCATCTTTGACCTGCTCGAGGCCGTGCATGAGGGAAGCGCCGTCACTGAAGGGAATCGGAAGGTGGTCGGTGTCATGCACAAGGATTCGAAGAGTTACAGGGACACCGGAGGCTGGGGATTCGAAGGTTTCGGCGGCGGCGATCGGACAAATCGGGTCGTGGGTGGTAACGCGGCTTCTGCCTGCTTTGCCTGTCATGCACCACAGAAGGCGCAGGACTACACCTTCAGCAAGCTAAGGGATTGAGGCAAGCATGGTTCAGTCACAGCTGGCGCCAAAATGGCAACTCTCTGAACGGCTGAACACGCCCGAGGCCCTGACTGTGCCTGGGTGGCCACGTGTCACAACATACGTGCTGTTAATCGTTGTGCACGTGGTCGCCATCCTTTTCGAGGGAAAAGCACCATGAAAATCGATGTATTTGACACCCATGTGTTGTTGGCCGACGGCCAACGCATGCACTTCGACATCCTGCTGCCTGCTGGTTCGGCTGAGGGCCTCGCGAATCATTATGCCCTGGAGTGGCTGCGCAGCATCGCCATCGAGCCAGAGACAGTATCGCAGGAGCAGTGCCGTTTCTGCCATTCCGAGAGTGCTACTCCTGAGTACGAAAGTTCCATCCATACTCGAGGTTATGCAGTCATTCAGATGGAAGGGTGCCCAGCACCGATATAAGCGATGGGTTAATGAACAAAACAACAACCTGGTACTAAAGAGAACATGTATCACGTTTCTGGCCTGGGAGCGGATCATGTCTTTAATGGCAGAAAGCTGGCTGAGGCCTCGCAAAACAGGTAATGCTCAATACGGCTGATACCATGCCAGCATCAATCTGCCTTACATGGTATCGATGTTTTCCACTTTGCTACACACAATAAATACCATGAAAAATACCATTGATGATGCAAATTATATTGTTGATTAGATTGTTTTATTTGTTATAAATCAATACGTTAAAAATACAGGTCACTCTCACTCAATAGTGGCTGGTGGCTTACTGGAGATATCGTAGGCTACGCGAGAGATACCCGTCACTTCATTGATAATTCTACGCGAGACCGTCTCCAGGAAATCGTAAGGAAGATGCGCGAACTTGGCGGTCATGAAATCGACCGTCTTCACTGCGCGCAGGGAGACAACATAGTCGTAGCGCCGGGCATCACCCACCACACCGACAGACTTGACCTGCAGGAACACCGCAAAGGCCTGGCTGACCTCGTCGTAGAGATCGTGGTTGTAGAGCTGCAAATTAAGGATGGCTGTCCATTTTAACTGATTTTAACTTGATCGAGTGGAACGTGAATCAGCCAAGTGCAGGTTTGTCGATGAAGATCTGTGGCACCAACCGGCGCTGTGAGCGCTCGTTCTTCTCTTGCTCACGTACGGCATCCGCGGAAACATCGATCTCCTCGTAACTGAGATGCTTGTTACCTAGCAACGCCTAGGCCATGGTGCAGCAGGGATACCATTCCTTGGAATAGATTTCAATTTTTGCCATGGTGCCATCTTCCAATTGTTGATGGTTACCCTTGCTCCGGTGTGGGATAGATGATGCGCGGCGGTAATCGATGATACAGCCACCCGATCATGACAAGCATCAAACTTCCAACCACGACGGGTAATCCGATATACTCTCATTCTGGATTGCCAAACAACACAACCAGGGGATCCGCGCCCGCTGACGGATGCGTCACCCAAAGCGCTGCCATTGCCGCAATGGCCAAGCTCATGCTCTACCATTCCACGAGTAGGAGTGCGCGCACCACAAATCCGATGGACGCCGAGACGATATGTCCACCGGTTATGTCAGCCGGTTGCGACAACGGACCGCCTGGCACTGAGAACAGCAACACACAGCTCGCTCCGAATGGCGCCGTCATACAGGAATTGCCGGTAACATGACTGAGCCAGGCCACTGTAGCGAATGCGAGCAGTGACCGCCGATTCCGGCCTTTAGCACAATTGCAAAAGATTGACCGGGTTTCTGGCGAGGCAACAACTAACTCAAGATCGATGTTCGTTTGATATCCACGTGACTCTCTCCTGTACTGTAGCGTTTTGCTGACCCACGGTGACACCACCGTCTACGGGGAATACCGTACCGGTTATTCAATCTGGCTAGGCACCCGTCAAAAAAAAGGATTGCCGAGATCACATCCTGCGCTTGTCCATTGCGCCCCAGCGGATGAAGTGCATTAAATGCGGGTAACACCTCTTTATCACCCAGAAACGTGTTGCATGCCGGGGCTTTCACGACCGCCTTGCTCGATCGGCACCCATCACTGTCATATCATCGCAAGCGGTATAGACAGCTACCGCTTCAGGCACTCGGGTTTCTAAACGACAGGAGAACAGAAAAACTGGAAAAGAAGTTAAAATCAGGCAATAATCTGGCCACACAGGCGGGAGAATATAGATAAAATCAACATTAGACCATCGAGATGAAATCTTTCATTTTTACCGCACTGCTATTTCTGTTCTGGATCTCCTTGTCGGGACACCTGGAACCCCTGCTGCTGGGGCTGGGGGTGGCATCTGTCGCGCTCACCGTTTTCCTGTCACACAGAATGAATGTTATCGACCATGAAAGCTATCCGCTGCATCTCTCGTTGAAGTTTCCCGGCTTTTTTCTCTATCTACTCAGAGAGGTCGTAAAGGCAAATATCGATGTTGCCACACGGGTCCTGCGTTGGCGGGGCACATCGATCAGCCCACAGATGATCGATATCCCACAGCCGCAAGAATCGGACCTGGGTGCGGTGATTTACGCTAATTCCATCACCTTGACCCCCGGGACGGTCACGATCAGGTTATCAAAAGACAGCCTCACCGTGCATGCGCTCAGCAAAGAGGCGGCCGCCGAACTAGCCACAGGCAGCATGTCGAAAGAGATCTCTAAGCGGCTTTTCAATCAATGATGTTCGTTGCAGCTTTCCTGGCGATCCTTGTCACCATGGGATTGGCCCTCGCACGCGCGCTCACTGGACCCACGACCTATGATCGCATTGCAGCGGTTAACATGTTCGGCACCAAGACGGTGCTGCTGATTGCCGTTTTGGCGTTTTTCTCCGGCAGAAGTGATCTGCTGGATATTGCACTGGTGTACGCGTTGATCAACTTTATTGGTGTCGTCGCAGCGCTAAAGCTGATCACTCGAGGTGATTTTCACTCCTCGGACGACGACGAGTGCGAAGTTAAACAGGGAGAGCCGGATTGATTATCGACATTGCCAGTTGGATTCTCCTATTGGTTGGCGGGGCGCTGGGTATCGTTGGCGGTATCGGCATTCACCTCTTCCCCGACTTTTACAGCCGCCTGCACGCTACCGGAATAACCGATACCCTCTGCGCCATGTTGATCCTGCTGGGCCTTGGACTGCAGGCCGGCTGGAGTATCGCCGCCTTTAAACTGGCCCTGATTTTCGTATTCCTCTTTTTTACTACCCCAACCGCTTCCCATGCGTTGGCTAACGCGGCGCAGCACAGCGGTTTGCAGCCCAAGCCGGATAGAGATGACTGGAGAAAGCTGAACCATCATGATTGATATTATTATCGATATCACCTTGCTGGCCTTTCTGGCGATCACCTCGGTTGCTATCTTACGCATGTCAAACCTGTTTGCCATTGTCATGCTGTATGGGATTTTCAGTCTGCTGTCAGCCGGTCTATTCGTGGTTATGGATGCCCCCGATGTGGCCTTTACCGAGGCGGCGGTGGGTGCCGGAATCTCTACGGTATTGATGTTGACCACCCTTGCATTGGTCAAGAGGCAGCAAAAACCCTACTACGTCGAGACGCCGCTGGCCCACCGTCCGTGGTTACCGCTGGTCGTCGTGGCCATCACCGGCTCGGCACTGGTTTACGGCACCTTGGATATCCCGGCATTTGGTGCCCCCGATGCGCCTGCACAGATACATGTTACGCGCTATTACATCGATAACGCGCTCCAGGAAACAGGTGTCCCGAATATCGTGACTGCCGTTCTGGCGAGCTATCGCGGGTTCGATACCCTGGGTGAGGTCACGGTTATCTACACCGCCGCTGTAGCCGTGTTGCTGTTGATCGGCGGGAGACGCTCAAGACCGACGGGCAAGACAAAGGATGAGGGGAAGCAAGATGAGGCCTAATCTTATCCTGCATGTTATTGCAAAGTTCGTTATCCCGCTCATCATCCTGTTTGCACTCTATGTCCAGTTTCATGGTGATTTCGGCCCCGGGGGCGGCTTTCAGGCCGGGGTGATTTTCAGCGCCGCGTTCATTCTTTATTCCCTGGTGTTCGGGCTCGATACCGCAGAAAAGATCATCCCTGCACACTGGCTGCGCATACTGGCCGCACTGGGCGTGGTGATCTATGCAGGGGTTGGGTTGGTATCCCTGCTGTTAGGGGGCAACTACCTCGATTACACGATGTTGGGTAGCAATCAGATTGCCGGGCAGCATCTGGGTATTCTGTTGGTGGAGCTGGGCGTGGGTATCACGGTGGCTGCGGCCATGTTGATTCTATTTTTTGCCTTTGCAGGGAGGGGTAGGTAGAGAATGACGGATTTCTTTATTGGCCACTATAACTACTGGATTGTGATCATTTTGATGATGGTCGGGCTCTATACCGTGATAAGCCGAGGCAACCTGATAAAAAAGATTATCGGCCTGAACATATTCCAGGTCTCGATATTTTTTCTCTATATCAGCCTGGGCACTGTGAAGGGTGGGGCTGCGCCTATTATCACTGAAGGCGTCAAGGTCTATTCAAATCCATTACCCCATGTATTGATCCTCACCGCCATCGTGGTGGGCGTGGCGACAACCGCGCTGGCGCTGGCTTTAGTTGTGCGCATCAAGGAGTCCTACGGCACCATTGAAGAGGATGAAATTCACAATCTGGATCATTCGCTGTAATGTTAAGTCATATTAGCCTGCTGCTGGTCGTTGTACCGCTGATTGCTGCGCCCATAGTCGCCGTATTGCCGCGTGGTCGATTGCCCTGGGCGCTTTCGTTTATTGTCGCGGCCTCGTGCGCCGTGCTTGCCGGGATGCAGCTGTGGGCGGTTCTTCATGAGGGGGCAATCAGTTACGAACTGGGTGGCTGGGCACCGCCCTGGGGAATTGAATACCGTATCGATGCGGTCAATGCCTTTGTGGCCCTGATCGTTGCTGCAATCGCTGCGATCACACTGCCCTATGCGCTGCTCAGTTCGGAGCAGGAGATCGCCGAAGAGAAGATACCGCTGTTCTATAGCGCCTTGCTACTCTGCCTGACCGGCCTGCTGGGAATCACCCAGACCGGCGATATCTTTAATGTATTCGTCTTCCTGGAGATATCCTCGCTCGCCTCCTATGCGCTGATCAGCCTTGGCAGGCAGCGCCAGGCTTTCACCGCCGCCTATCAATACCTGATCATGGGCACCATCGGCGCCACCTTCTACTTGATCGGCGTGGGCCTGATCTATTCGCAAACCGGCACCCTGAATATGCAGGACCTGGCGACCATCCTGCCCGATGTGCTGCACCTAAAAACCGTGGAAACCGGCTTTGCTTTCATCATGATCGGCATCGCGCTGAAGCTGGCGCTGTTTCCGCTGCATCTCTGGCTGCCCAACGCCTATACCTATGCCCCCTCCGCGGTCACCGTTTTTCTTGCGGCAACCGCCACCAAGGTCGCCGTTTACGTGATGCTGCGCATACTATTCACGGTTTTTCCGCACGGCTTCGCGCTGGCATCGCCCGCCGAAGAGTTGTTTATCGTGGCGGGTATCTCCGGCATTATCATTGCCTCGGTCTACGCCATCTACCAGGCAGATGTTAAACGCTTGCTGGCCTACTCCAGTGTCGCGCAAGTCGGTTACATGGCACTGGGTATCGGCTTTGCATCCGTCAGCGGCTTGACCGCCACACTGGTCCACCTGTTCAACCACGCGCTGATGAAAGGGGCACTGTTCATGGCCATTGGCGCCATTGTCTACCGTATCGGCGCATGCCGTATGGATCAGATTCAGGGCCTGGGCAGAGCGATGCCCTGGACGTTTGGCGCTATCGTTATCGGCGGCCTGAGCCTTGTCGGCGTGCCGGGCACCGCCGGGTTTATCAGCAAATGGTACCTGGTCATGGCGGCACTGGAGCAGCAGGCCTGGATCTCGGTTACCGTTATCCTGTCTGGTTCGCTGCTGGCCGTGGTGTATGTCGGCAAATTGATCGAGGCACTCTATTTCAAACCCGTGGACGATGCGGGCCATGCAGTTAGCGAAGCACCGTTACTATTACTCGTACCGACCTGGAGCCTGGTGCTTGCCAATATCTATTTTGGCCTCGATACCGGGCTCACGGTAGGCGTGGCTGCAAAGGCAGCGACCATGCTTGCGGGGATGCAGCCATGAGTGCCGAGACACTGCTGCTGACGATCCTGCTGCTGCCGCTGGTGGGTGCGGCCGGCATCATCATTACCCGGAACAACCCCAATGTCAGAGAGGGGGTGACACTGCTGTGCTCGGCGCTGATTGCCGTTCTTGTGGTCACGCTAGCGGCACGGTTTTTTGATGGCGAGGTATTTGCTCTGACCCTGATCGAGCCACTACCGGGCCTTGCCATCGCCTTCGAGATCGAGGCGCTGGGGATGCTGTTTGCACTGGTGGCCGGACTACTGTGGGTAGTGACCTCGATCTACGCCATCGGCTATATGCGCGGCCATCATGAACAGAATCAAACGCGATTCTTCGCCGCCTTTGCGGTTTCTATCGCCGCGACCATGGGCATCGCCTTCTCGGCCAACCTGCTTACGCTGTTCCTTTTCTACGAAATGCTGACCCTTTCGACCTATCCACTGGTCACCCATGCCGGCAGCGCGGAGGCGAAGCGCGGCGGACGGGTCTATCTCGGCATTTTGCTGGGGACATCCATCGGCCTGTTCCTGCTGGGAATTCTGGTGACATGGTCCCTGACCGGCCGCATCGACTTTCAGGCGGGTGGGATACTGGACGGTCATATCGATCCCGCCTGGGCCGGCCTGCTCTATGCGCTATTCCTGTTCGGTATCGGCAAGGCCGCCGTAATGCCCTTTCACCGCTGGCTACCTGCGGCGATGGTGGCACCCACGCCGGTCAGTGCGCTGTTGCATGCGGTAGCCGTGGTCAAGGCCGGTGTCTTCACCTTGCTAAAGGTGACCATCTATATTTTCGGGGGTGATTTCATCCTCTCCAATGATGTGGCCGGCGGCCTGATCTGGGTTGCAGCAGCTACCATATTGATCGCATCCATGATCGCGATGACCAAGGACAATCTCAAGGCACGGCTGGCCTACTCCACCGTCAGCCAACTGAGCTACATTGTACTGGGCGCCATGCTGGCCAGCAAAGCAGGACTGATCGGTGCCTCCATGCATATCGCGATGCATGCCTTTGCCAAGATCACGCTCTTTTTTGCCGCCGGCGCCATCCTCGTCGCCAGCCATAAAAAACAGGTCAGCGAGCTGAACGGGCTGGGTCGCGCCATGCCCGTCACCTTTGTGGCCTTTTTTATTGGCACCTTGAGCATCATCGGTTTGCCGCCTTTCGGTGGCATGTGGAGCAAGTGGTATCTTGGTCTGGGCGCGGTAGAGACGACACAGCTGTTGCTACTTGCCGTGTTGATGATCAGCTCCCTGCTCAACATTCTCTATCTGCTGCCCATCCCTATTCGGGCTTTTTTCAGCAAACCGGAGAGCAGTGAACACTATACGAAGATCGCGGAAGCGCCAAAGTCGATGTTGCTGGCAATGGTGATCACCTCGAGCGCCTGCATCATCCTGTTCTTCTATCCCGATCCCTTCTATCGACTGGCGGGTTTAGCTGCCGGAGGCTACTGACATGTCAGATGAAAAAGAAAAAATCCATCTTTTTGATCGGCCGGAGAATGTTGAACGGTTGCTAAAGGGTTTCTATGCCATCTGCATTCTGTTGGCGTTGGCCGACTTCGTCGTCCACCGCCACATCGGCTTTGACTGGGAGAAGATACCGGCCTTTTATGCCATTTACGGTTTTGTCGCCTGTGTCCTGCTGGTTCTCATTGCAAAGAAGATGCGCAACGTCGTGATGCGAAAGGAAGACTATTACGATGAGTGAGCTACCCCCGTTTCTGCTCTATTTTGCAGCCGCGCTTGCAGTCGCATTCACCCGTGGTCTGCCGCGACAGCTGATACTGCTGGCAACCCCCGTGGTTACGGGGCTCTATCTCTGGCTGAGTATCAACCCCGGAACCGATGTCGCTTATACCCTGATGAGCTATGAACTGACCGTCCTGAGGGCGGACAAACTCAGCTTGCTGTTCGGCTATCTGTTTTGTATCGCCAGCTTTTTTGCGGGCATCTTCTCGCTCCATGTGCAGGACACGAAGCAGCACATTGCCGGGGTGGTGTACGCAGGCAGTGCACTGGGTGCGGTATTTTCCGGTGATCTGATCACGCTGTTCATTTTCTGGGAGCTGTTGGCCATCAGTTCCGTGTTTCTCATCTGGGCACGGGGCACGGAGCGGGCATTGAAGGCCGGTATGCGCTACCTGGTCTATCAGGTCCTGTCGGGAGTACTGCTGCTGGCCGGTGCGCTGGTCTACTTCCACAACACAGGCTCACTAGCATTTAACCACATTGGTCTGGATGCGGGTGTTGCAGGCTGGTTGATCTTTATCGCCTTCGGGATCAAAAGCGCCTTTCCGTTTCTGCACAGCTGGCTTACCGATGGTTATCCTGAAGCGACGGTGACCGGCACCGTGCTGCTCTCCGCATTTACCACCAAGGTGGCTGTCTATAGCCTGGCACGTGGCTTTGCGGGTGAAGAGATCCTGATCTATATCGGTGTCACCATGGCCTGCTTCCCGATCTTTTACGCGGTTATCGAGAATGACCTGCGAAAGGTACTGGCCTATAGCCTGATCAATCAGGTCGGCTTCATGGTGACGGGTATCGGGATTGGTACCGCCCTGGCGTTGAACGGCGCCGTTGCTCACGCCTTCAGTGACGTGATCTTTAAAGGATTGCTGTTTATGAGCATGGGTGCGGTGCTCTATCGGGTCGGTAACATCAATGGCTCGGATCTGGGTGGGCTCTACAAAACCATGCCCAAAACAACCATGCTCTGCATTATCGGCGCACTGTCCATTTCTGCATTTCCGTTATTCAGCGGGTTTGTCAGCAAGTCGATGGTGATGACCGCACTGATGCAGGAAAATCATGGCTATTTCTGGCTGTTGATGCTATTCGCCTCGGCCGGTGTGTTCCACCACGCAGGCATCAAGATTCCGTACTTTGCTTTCTTCCACCACGATTCCGGCATTCGCACCCAAGAAGCGCCCCGCAACATGCTGGTTGCCATGAGTGTGGCTGCACTGCTCTGTATCTTTATTGGCAGCCAACCCCAGTATCTCTATGCGCTGCTACCCTGGGAGGTGGAGTACTGGCCCTATGATCTGACCCATGTGCTGGCTCAAACGCAGTTACTCTTTTTCTCCGCCCTGGCCTTTGTCTGGTTGAATAAACAGGGGTTGTATCCACCGGAGCTACACTCGGTCAACCTGGATGCGGAGTGGTTCTATCGCAGGTTAATACCTGCCGGCACGCAACGAACCCTGACCCTTCTGCGCAGTGCAAAAGAAGCGACGCTGACAACGGTAACGGCACACATGCAGGGCGTGCAAAATGAATTCAGCAAATCTCCGATGGCCAGGTACCACCTCTCGGAGAGCTGGCCGACCGGGAGCATGGTCTTCTGGATTTCAGCTATCCTTGCTGCTTTTCTGTTGCTGGATCTCTTTGGTTTGGGGCGTTAGCTTGAAGTGGCTGATGACCAAACCCCGATAGACTGGAAGATACTACGTGTTGAAGTGTGCAGAGAGGACAAATGCCAGGCGTAATCTCTCAGATCACCGTCGAATCGCTGTAACTCTATTGTTTTTTCCGTTCCAGGCTGATTGACGAACTTTGCTGGTGTCAATTTCTGTACCTTGGGTGTTTTTAAGACTGCGGTATTCATAGCCTTCTTTGGAGAACAATAATTCCGGATCGTGGTCAATAAAGAAACCCCATAGCGCAGTCTTTTGTTCCCATCCTTCAAAGTAAAAGAAACCGTCATAGTCTGTCGTTGTCTGCATAATATGCAAATGATCTGCGGGTCTTTTTCCACCCAGTGTGCTTTTGTACAGCTGCCAATTGGCAACGACGATAACGCCTTCAATAGGCTTTTTCGTATCGGCATCTATTACCCATCCTTCAGTGGGTTCGGCAGAATAGCAGTTGCATGCCGTTAGAGTGAAGGCAGTTGCACACAGAACAATCCAGGATCTGATTTTCAACTTCCATCTTTTACGCAGCGGTATCAATATGCTCATTGAGGGACGACTTTGTAAATGAAAGTTTGGAAATAAAGATGTTTAATTTTGCATGGCATATTATGCGATTATAGCGCTATATTTATCCCTAAATTTTCGTGCCAAAGAGGCTTAGCTTAGCGCCATTCGGTCCAGACTCGATTGATTTCTATCTCCTGTTCGACTGTGATGACATGTTTCAAACTCTCGATCAGCTCATTGTATTTTAATAATCAATAAACCATGACGAGACCTACTCCATTCGATTGTAAATAAGCCATTTATGTCTCTTATATTCAATAGCTTATATTCCTGCAAATAATAAGGAGGGACAGGACAGGAGAGTAATTTGGACAAATAATTAAAAGTGATGAAGTAATTAGGGCAGGCATCATTTGAAGGAAGAAAATAGACTCTCCTGCTTCCATTTGTTTCTGTTGGTCAAATGGTGACTGCCCTAATAATTGATTATTGTCGATTGTCGATTGTCGATTGTCGATTGTCGATTGTCGCAGGTTGACTCTTCTGATTGAAGAAGTATATTCTCAACCATTCCGCGCTAAGGCCTGTTGACCCTAAATATGGAGACAATGATGAGTAGTTTCACTGGTAGATATAAGCTTCTTTTTTCATCATCCACCTTTGCCGCCTGTACCATGCTCTTGAGTCCGTTATCCCATGCGGCTTCTTTGGATGACTGTCTGCAAGCTGCAAATCAGATCAAGCAAGGAGATTTTATCAAAGTAGAATATCTTAATCCTTCAGCTGAGGGGATTCCCACCTACGAGATTGAAGTTCGTACCCCTAGTGGGCGTGAGTGGGAATTTATGTGTGATGCTACCACGGGCATGATCTACGAAATGGAACAGGAAGTCGAATCTGCAGAAGATCCGTTGTTCAGCAAGCAGGCCAAGGTGACTGCCAAGCAGGCCAGCGATACCGTATTGGGACTCTATCCAGGTAAGATTGAAGAGATCGAGTATGAAATCGAGACCAATGGGGATGCCAGCTATGAAATTGACGTAGTAGATGAGGGAGGAACTGAGTTCAAGGTCGAGGTGGATGCGGCCAGCGGTAAGGTGATCGAAGTCCATGTGGAGCAGTGGGAGATTGGCGAAGAGGGGGACGAACGCCAGTAGAGTTTCCGCGATCTAAGCTGGTTGCGAATTCATTTGGTAGTAACTGGTCGCTAATCACCACAAAAACTCGCCAATAATTGCTCAAGGCCTGAGGATTTTAGTCTTAGTCGTCCCGGCGAATGCCGGGACCCAGGAGACGCCATCACAGGGTTATCAGCTTATCTCAGCTATTGCCAGTCTGTTCTAATTGTGATCCGTTTAGCTGATGTTTAGCTTAAAATAGAGACCCGAAAGACCTTCACCTCAGTGGTCAATATTCGAGTAATTAGGACATGCATCATTTGAAGGAAGAAAATAGACCCCCAGTTTCCATTGTTCTCCGCGTCTCGCTCCAGCAAACCCTGGCGTTCCAGAAAGCGGCCGACCCGCAGCAGTCCGCGGTCGCTCGTATATTCAATCAACACCTGTTTCGCTTGCGTCAATCAGCTGAAGCCACAGCTGGACACGAGGTGCAGTCATGACTAAAATTTAGTCAATTTGATTAAGTTAATTAAAGTAGACGCGCTATGAAAATACTCAACGCTAGTGACGCCAAACGCGAATTCGGTGAGGTGCTGATCAACGCACAACACGGTCCTATTGGCATCAACCGTAATGGCAAGCCCGTTGCCGTGGTGATCTCTGCGTCTGAATATGCGCAGCTTGAGGCTCTAAAAGAGGAGCATCTGAAGCAGTCCATCGAGAAAGGCATCGCCGACTTGCAGGCCGGAAAAGTCAGTGATGGCAAATCCGTCATCGACAAACTACGCAAACGGGTGAACGGCTAAGCCGAGGTGAAGCGCAAGCCCCGCTACAAATTCACGGACAAAGCGGAACGTGACCTTGAAGATATCATCGACTATACCGTTCAGGAGTGGGGCGTCTCTCAGGCCAATACCTACCTTGACGGCCTGGAATCGCGCGCACAACTCCTAGCTGAAAATCCAGACCTTGGAATGGCACGCGAGACACTAATTGAGAGGCTACTCAGCTTCCCATACGAAAGCCATATTCTGTATTACAAAAAACAGGCTCGCGGCATCATGATTTTACGTGTACTCCATCAGCATATGGATCCGGTGAAACATCTCTGATTCTTGAAGCGCTGCAAAAATCCAAGCCTCTGGTTCTGAAAATGGTATAGCCGATTTCCGGATTGCTCCAGGGCGCACGCAGTTCAAGTTCTCTGATACCATGCCAACCTCAATTTTCCTCTCATGGTATCGACGTTTTTTGCCTTGCTACACGCTATAAATACAATGAAGAACACCATTGATGATGCAAAATATATTGTTGACTAGATTGGTTTAATTATTATAAATCAATCTGTTAGAAATTCCGGTCACTCCCACTCGATAGTGGCAGGCGGTTTGCTGGAGATATCGTAGGCGACCCGCGAGATGCCGTGCACCTCGTTGATGATCCGTCTCGACACCTCTTCGAGGAACTCGAACGGCAGGTGGGCGAACTTGGCGGTCATGAAATCCACCGTTTTGACCGCGCGCAGGGTCACCACGTATTCGTAACGCCGGGCATCCCCCACCACGCCGACGGAGCGGACCGGCAGGAAGACGGCGAAGGCCTGGCTAACCTCGTCGTAGAGGTTGTGCTTGTAGAGCTCTTGGATGTAGATGTGGTCGGCCTGACGCAACAGGTCGGCATACTCCTTGGTGACCTCACCCAGAATACGCACCCCGAGGCCGGGGCCGGGAAAGGGGTGGCGGTAGATCATCTCGTAGGGGAGGCCCAGCTCGACGCCGATCTTGCGCACCTCGTCCTTGAACAGTTCGCGCAGGGGCTCCACCAACTCCAGTTTCATATACTCGGGTAACCCACCCACGTTGTGGTGGGACTTGATGACGTGGGCCTTGCCCGACTTGGCACCCGCCGACTCGATCACATCGGGATAGATGGTGCCCTGGGCGAGAAAGGAGACATTATCCAGCTTGCCCGCCTCCTCCTCGAAGATATCGATGAACAGGTTGCCGATAATCTTGCGCTTCTGTTCCGGATCCGCAACCCCGCTCAGGGCCTTGAGAAAACGATCCTCCGCATCCACCCGGACCACCCTGACGCCCATGTGTTCGGCAAAGGTTGCCATCACCTGATCACCCTCGTTGAGGCGCAACAGACCGTTATCCACGAATACGCAAGTCAGCTGGTCACCGATGGCACGATGCAGCATCGCCGCCACCACGGAGGAATCGACACCACCGGAGAGGCCTAGTACGACCTGTTTGTCGCCGACCTGTTCACGTACATGGCTGATCGTATCCTCGATAATCTTGCCTGGCGTCCACAATACCTCGCAGCCGCAGATCTCGAACAGAAATCGCTCGACGATACGTTTTCCCTGGCGGGTATGGGTGACTTCGGGATGAAACTGCAGACCGTAGTAGTGTCGTGACTCATCGGCGATACCGGCGATGGGAGCATTCTCCGTTTCGCATATCACCTTGAATCCCGCGGGAAGCGACTCCACACGATCGCCGTGGCTCATCCACACATCCAGCAAGCCATACCCCTCTTTACTGGTATGGTCTTCGATATCCTTGAGCAGTTGGGAGTGTCCGCGGGCACGCACCTGGGCATAACCGTACTCATGCCTGTCCGATGAGGCCACCTGACCACCCAGTTGCGCCGCCATGGTCTGCATGCCATAGCAGATGCCCAACACCGGTACCCCGAGCTCGAACACCTCTGCTGGCGCCGCTGGTGCCTCATCGGCGGTTACCGTCTCCGGCCCCCCGGAGAGGATGATCCCGGCCGGCTTCACGCCGGCGAGCCCCTGATCGGGATTGTCGTAGGGATAGATCTCACAATAGACGCCCGCCTCACGTACACGGCGGGCAATCAATTGGGTGTATTGAGATCCGAAATCGAGGATCAGGATCCGATGCGCATGGATATCAGTGGTCATGTCAATCGCGCCGATAGTTGGGGGCTTCTTTGGTGATGGCGACGTCGTGCACATGGGATTCGGTGACGCCCGCATTGGTGACCCGCACGAATACCGGCTTGGTGCGCATCTCGTCGATATTGGCACAACCGGTATAACCCATGCTGGAGCGGATACCGCCGATCACCTGATAGATGACACCCACCATAGGTCCCTTATAGGGTACCCGACCCTCGATACCCTCAGGTACCAACTTCTCTT
This sequence comes from gamma proteobacterium symbiont of Ctena orbiculata, assembly GCA_003094555.1. Lineage (GTDB taxonomy): Bacteria > Pseudomonadota > Gammaproteobacteria > Chromatiales > Chromatiaceae > Thiodiazotropha. Next base: position 9,957 of record NATW01000084.1, on the reverse strand, counting down.
TCTCGTTGGTCTCCTGGAAGTAGCGGTCACTGGAACCGTCCTTTCCGGACATGGCGCCCAGGGAACCCATACCCCGATAGGATTTATAGGAGCGACCCTGATAGATCTCCACCTCGCCCGGGGACTCATCGGTGCCGGCGAACATACCACCGATCATTACCGAGTAGGCGCCTGCGGCCAGCACCTTGGCGATATCCCCGGAATAGCGCAAGCCACCGTCGGCGATCAAAGGTACGTCAGTCCCCTGCAATGCCTTGGCCACATTGGTTACCGCAGTCACCTGTGGCACACCCACACCGGCAACGATGCGCGTGGTACAGATGGAACCGGGACCGATCCCCACCTTGACCGCATCCGCGCCTGCCTTGACCAGGTCCTTGGCCGCCTCGCCTGTGGCGATATTTCCGCCGATCACCTGTACATCGGGATAGCGCTTCTTCACCCAGGCAACCCGATCGAGGACACCCTGGGAGTGGCCATGGGCGGTATCCACAACCACCACATCGACACCGGCCTTGACCAGTGCATCCACCCGCTCCTCCGTACCGGCCCCGACACCGACAGCGGCACCCACCCGGAGACGCTCATGCTCATCGCGACAAGCGCCAGGGTAGTCCTTGGCCTTCTGAATATCCTTTGCGGTAATCATGCCGCGCAGGGCAAAATCGTCATCCACCACCAGCACCTTCTCGATGCGGTGTTTGTGCAGTAGTTGCAATACCTCGTCGCGACTCGCACCCTCCTTGACAGTAACCAGGTTCTCCTTCCTGGTCATAATATTACGTACCGGATCATCCATCTTTCGCTCGAATCGCAGATCCCTGCCAGTGACTATGCCGACCAACTCCTGGCCATCCACCACCGGCACACCGGAGATATTTCTCGCCCGGGTGAGTTCAACCACCTCACCGATACTCACATAGGGCCCAACCGTGATCGGTTCACGAATGACACCGCTCTCATATTTTTTGACCTTGGCTACCTCAGCGGCCTGCTGCTCCGGGGTCATGTTCTTATGGACTATACCTATGCCCCCCTCCAGGGCCAGCGCGATGGCGAATCTGGATTCAGTCACCGTGTCCATGGCAGCAGAGACCAGGGGGATACTGAGATTGATCCCGCGGGTCAGTTTGGTCCGCAGATCAACATCTTTCGGGAGTACCAGAGAGTGGGCCGGCACCAGTAGGACATCGTCGAATGTGAGGGCTTCCTCGATTACACGCATAACAGTTATTCCGGCAGGTGGTGTGAAATAAACCGGGCATTATAGGAGGTGCCGGTTGGCCGGTAAACCGCTAACCAAAATATAACTATAAAACAACAACATATAACGTCCGCCATATTGTCTATTTTGAACTTGCCACACTCAGCAGATGGCGCGCCATCTGACAGCCCCCATCAGACACAGAGAACAGCAACTCCTGTAGAGGAATTAAGATCACAGCAGGGAGGAAAATTACCTCACATTCGGGTGTTGAAGGGCTATGCTTTTGGTAAGGAAGGTTTTTTATTGGAATTTCGACTATGCGGAGACGAGTTGTCAGCCAAATTGGAAGGTATCTCCTGCTCTTTTTGCTATTGCTGGCAGATGTCGTACAGTCGGACCAATCCGCCTCCCTGCTGAAGGTCGGCATCTACAACAACCCCCCGTTGGTCACTACCAACCAGAGCGGTAGCCCGGGTGGTCTGTTTATAGAGATTCTTGAAGAGATCGCTTCCCAGGAGGGTTGGAAACTACACTATATTGCTGGTACCTGGAGTGATAACCTGCAGCGCCTCTCCACAGGCAAGATCGACCTGCTGCCCGCCATTGCAATCAATCCAGCCAGGCAACAACGATTTATATTTACCGAACAGAGCCTGGTGAGTAATTGGGCACAGATCTTCGTTCCGGAAGAGTCGTCTATCCAATCCTTACCTGACCTGGATGGCAAGCGTATCGCCGTCATGCGTGATGACGTTTATATCACGGGTGAAAATGGATTCGAGGCACTTTGCGAATCCTTCCTCATTGTTTGTGATCTCATCGAGTATGACACCTATGACAGGGTATTGCGCGCTGTAGCCCAAGGTAATGCTGACGCCGGTCTGGTCAATCGCCTGTTTGGCGCAACCCGGGGCCATATCTACCCCGCGATTGCCAGTCCGATTGTGCTCATGCCACAGGATATACGCCTGGCCATCTCGCCAAAATCACCCACTGCCGCATTTATCCGGAAACGCCTGGATCACCATTTGGCGATCATGAAAATCGACGATCTCTCTGTCTATCAGGAAAACCTGAGAACCCTGTTTGGGCCGGATACCCGGACCAAAGTGAAGGCACCGAGATGGGTGTTACGGACACTGCTGATCAGCGGCTTGGTGATTGTCGCGCTATTGGTCGTGGCGCAGATTCTCAGCCTGAAACATAGCCGTAAGAGCCAAAAATTGATTTCTCAGGCAGCCCAATATCACCAGTTCTTCAACGGCGTTGCCATCGCCTTGTGTGAAGGCGACAGTTCCAGGGCGTTAATCAAGTTACAACAACTCATCGATTCAGGTGTCGAGGATATACGCGGCTATTTCGACAACCATCCGCAAGAGATCGCAGACTATATCCGGTTAATCCGGGTCATCAATGCCAATCCAGCCACCCTGCGGTTATTTGCCGTCGACAGCCTGTACCAACTGCAACACTGGCTGCCGGAGAGCTACACCCCTGATGTCCTCAACGCACTCAAGGAGTTTCTGATCGCAAGCAGCGAAAAAAAAACCAGCTTCACTGCGGAAATCTCCATGCTCGCAGCCGATGGAAGGCGTATCCAGCTGATTGTTGCGTTTCCTCTCTCCACCACAGTCGATGGGTCACGCCATATTCCCGTCTCCATCATGGATGTGAGCCTGCAACGTGAGACCGAGAAACAGTTATCCCTGGTTATCAAAGGTGCATCACTGGGGTTTTGGGATTGGAACCTGATCACCAACGAGTTGACGGTAAATAACCGATGGCTGGAGATGCTGGGGCTGTTGCCAAGTGATGTGAATGGCAATATCGAGGATTGGCAAAGTCGTCTTCACCCCGCGGATCATGAACGGATAATGCCTATTGTCATGCAGCATATCGAGGTTGGTATCCCCTACAAAGTAGAGTTTCGCATGCGCCACAGTGATGGCCACTGGATATGGATCGAGGGTTCAGGCGGTGCCGTAGAACATGAACCAAGCACCCAGCGTCCGGTGCGTGCCTGCGGCACCCATCAGGAGATATCGGAGCGTAAACGGGCATCCGAAACCCTGCATACCCTGATGCAGAGCATGGTGGGGATCACCGGTGGCGACTTCTTCAAACATGTGGCACAGGAACTCTGCCACTGGTTCGATGCCGATAGCGCCAACATCGGCGAGTTGATCGAAGGCAAGCGTATCAAGGCCCTGGCTATGATCGCCAATAATAAGGTCATCGATGAATTTGAGTATGCGCTCACAGGAACACCCTGCGAAACCGTAATCAAGGAAGGTGCAAAGCTCTATACACGCGGGGTGCAGGACCTGTTTCCCGATGATGAGGATTTGGTGCTGCTGAAGGCCCAGGGCTATGCCGGCACCTCCATCAGGGATCTCACGGGCAAGATTATCGGCATCGTCTGGGTCACCTCGAGCAAGCCCCTCTACATGGAACCTGAGTGGGCGGAGGTCATGGACATTATCGCCGCCCGCATCAGTGCCGAGATCGAACGCATGCGCGCCATGGACAAGCTGGAACATCAGGCCTCGTTCGATATCCTCACCGAATTGCCCAACAGACGCTTGCTGATAGATCGCCTCAGCCAGGCAAAGGCGCGCTGCATGCGACACAACCACCGTGGCGCAGTCCTGTTCATGGACCTTGACCATTTCAAAACCATCAACGACTCCTTGGGACACAATATTGGAGATATACTGCTGCAGGAGGTGGCGAACAGATTGACACAACAGATTCGCGATGAAGATACCGCGTCCAGACTGGGTGGTGACGAATTCGTGGTTTTATTCTCCGAGCTCAGCGGAGATCCGCAACTGGCGGCTCAACAGGCCCAACAGGGTGCACAGAAGATTCTGAAAACCATATCTGAGCCCTATACCATCAACGATAATGAACTCCACATCACCCTGAGTATCGGTATCGTGATCTTTCCAATGACGATTGAAACCGCCGACGATATCCTCAAGTTTGCCGATACCGCTATGTATCGCGCCAAAGAGGCGGGACGTAACACCATCCGCTTCTTCCTGCCTGGCATGCAGCAGGCCGCCGAGGAGCATCTGCGCCTGCAGCACGATCTTCGTCTGGCACTGAAAAAGAACCAACTGCAGCTCCATTTTCAACCCATGCTCAACACTGAGGAGCAGATAGTAAGTGCGGAGGCACTGTTGCGCTGGAACCATCCACACCAGGGTCAAATCAAACCCAGCACCATTATCCAGGTGGCTGAGGAGTCGGGGCAGATCCTGCCGCTCAGTGAATGGAGCCTAAGACAGGCCCTGACCCTCAGTAACCTGTGGATGCAAGACTCCTATTCACTTAGACGCATATCTGTCAACATCAATGCGGTGCACTTTCATCAGGTCGGATTTGCCGATCAAGTTAAGGGTATCTTGCAGGAGACCTCATTCAATCCGAATCACTTGACCCTGGAAATCCATGAAAACACCTTGATCGAAAACCTCGACGAAGCGATACAGAAGATCCTGGCCCTAAAAAGACTTGGGGTGAGATTCTGTATCGACAACTTTGGGATCGGTTATGCCTCGATCACCTATTTAAGACAGCTTCCCCTTGACGAACTGAAGATCGATCGCAGCTTCATCAGGGATATCACCACCGATCCCAAGGATGCCAAACTGGTGCAGACCATCATCACCATGGCCCAGCAGATGGAGGTGGATGCAATCGCCATAGGTGTCGAGACTGAGGCTCAATTGCAATTTCTTCGTGACAACGGCTGCAAGATATTTCAAGGTTACTACTTTGACCATCCGTTACCAGCGGATACCTTTGAATCCGGCCTGAAGAAACAGACAGCTTGAACACGTCACAGAGTGATTTTACCCAGAGAGACATCTATACGGTCTCCCGCCTGGTGCGGGAAACACGCTCAGTGCTTGAGGGCAGCTTTCCGCTGATCTGGATCAGCGGTGAAATCTCAAACCTGGCACAACCGGCCTCCGGACATATCTATTTCAGCCTCAAGGATGAGATCGCCCAGGTTCGCTGCGCCATGTTTCGTATGAAACGTCAACGGCTGCGCTTTCAACCCCAGAACGGACAGCAGATCATGCTTCGCGCCAGGGTGAGCCTGTACGAGGCACGTGGCGAGTTCCAGCTGATTGCCGAACATATGGAACCGGCGGGCGAAGGTGCCTTGAGACTCGCCTTTGAACAGCTCAAACAGAAACTTGCCGCGGAAGGCCTGTTCGATGCGGCAAACAAACAACCGCTGCCCGCCATGCCGCAGCAGATCGGCATCATCACCTCGCCAAGCGGTGCTGCGATTCGGGATCTGCTGAGCGTCTTGAAGCGTCGTTTTCCGGCACTGCCGGTGGTCATCTATCCTGTCCAGGTACAGGGTGAGGGTGCGGCCGAGCAGATGGTGAGGATGTTGCAACTGGCCAACCAACGCAGTGAGTGCGACCTGTTGATCCTGAGTCGCGGCGGGGGATCACTGGAGGATCTGCAGGCATTCAACGACGAGGGACTCGCGCGTGCCATCCACGCCTCCCGGATTCCCCTGGTGAGCGGCATCGGCCATGAAATCGATTTCACCATCGCCGACTTTGTCGCCGACCAGCGCGCGCCCACCCCATCAGCGGCGGCGGAGTTGGTATCACCGGATCAAGCGGCCTGGGTGAAGCAGTTGCATCAGCTAAGGCAACGTCTCGCCTTGAACCAGACACGACGCTTGAAATATCACCAGCAACAGCTGTCAACACTCAGCAACCGCCTGCTGAGACAACACCCCAGCCAACGTCTGCAACAGCGCGCCCAACGCTTCGATGAACTGTGCCAGCGACTCAGACAGGCCCATCAGCTCCATCTTGTCACCCTGCAACATCGACTGGAAAGGCTGCGTTCCCGGCTCACCCATCTCTCCCCGCAACAACGCATCGAGGGTCAGCGACATCAATACCAGCTATATACAGAGCGGCTGCAGCGCGCCATGGAGCGCCGTCTCAGGGACGAACAGGCAAGATGGGGGCAGCTGGCGAGGGACCTGCATACCCTCAGCCCGCTGAATACCCTGAGCAGGGGCTATGCCATCGTCAGTCGTGAAGAGGATGGGCGCGTTATCCACGCAAGCAGTGAGGTGGAGATAGGTGACAAGGTGGATGCCAGACTCAGTCAAGGCCGTTTGCTGTGCCGCATCGAAGACAAAGAGTCATAACTCGTCAGAACGGATCACCATCATCTTCTCGATCTGCATATCCCGCATGCTATGGGGTATGCCACCAACCCCCATCCCCGACTGTCGCAAACCGGCGAACGGCATCCAGTCGACTCGAAAAGCGGTGAAATCGTTGATCATCACCGCCGATGCATGCAGACGCTTATAACCCCGCAGGGAGCGCTGCAGATTGTTGCTGAAGACAGCCGCCTGAAAGGCGAAGGGCAACGCATTGGCCTGATCGATGGCCATATCCATATCATCATAGGCATAGACACAGACCACCGGACCGAAGACCTCCTGGGTACTGACCTTTGCATCCACCGGTGGATTAAAGAGTACCGTGGGTTGATAACAGGTGGCGGAAAATGGTTGGCCGCCGCAGATCAATTCAGCACCCTGTTCCACCGCCTCGGTGACCCAGGCATGGATGCGTTCCATTTCACGGGGGCGGATCAGTGGACCTATCGCAGTCTCCTCCAGGGTTGGGTCACCCACCTGCATATTGTTCCCTTCCGCCGCCAGGCCATCCGCTATGCGACGTGCAATCGACTGCTCGGCAAATACCCGCTGTACCGAGACACACACCTGCCCGGCATGATAGAAGGCGCCCTTGGCGAGCAGTGGCAGGGCATCCTCCAGGTCGGCATCGGCCTCGACGATCACCGGCGCCAGGCCACCATGTTCCAGGGCGCATCTGGTTCCCGGGGCCAGATGTGATCTTAGCCACCACCCCACCCGGGCACTACCGATAAAACTGAAGAAATCGACCCGGGGATCGGTCACCAACTTTTCCGCAACCTCGAGATCCGTGGTCATCAGGGCCTGGGCCCATCCAGCCGGTAGACCGGCCTCTCTGAGCATCTCGATGAAGCGCATGCAGGAGAGGGGTGTGTCCTCGGCCGGTTTGACGATCACCGGGCAGCCGGTGGCAACCGCCGGTGCGACCTGGTGCACAATCAGATTCAGGGGATGGTTGAAGGCGCTGACCGCCACCACCACCCCGATCGGCTCCCGATGGGTGAAGGCGATCCGTCCCCGGGAGGCGGGATTGACCCCCATGGGAATCTCCTCCCCGGCCTCGCTACGCAGGGTCTCGATGCAGATCGCGATACCATCGATGGCCCGCGTCACCTCGACCCGTGAATCCACGAGGGGTTTACCCCCCTCCCTGGCCGCCTCCAGTGCCAGTGACTCAGCCCGCTCGGTCATCAGCTTGGCGGTACGTTTAAGGATCCCTATCCGATCCGAGAGAGGCAACCACCGGGAGCGGTCATCGAACAGTGTTCGCGCAATAGTCAACGCCTGCTCCACGCCAGCCCCATCCACGCTATCTATGCTCGCGATCGGTGTCTGATCGAATGGCGCGGTGACCACTATTTGACCTGCAGGCTCGATATCGGCCGCAATCATATGAGGGTAGTGGCTCAGTTGGGACATCAAACTCTCCTTGGAAGCAGGCACTCTACTATCATCACGGCCCGATCATGACTCAGGCCCATGCCGGTTCAATATACCAAGAGATTCAGACCAGATCTTGTTTCGATCTAGGGTTGGAGCCCCGGTTTTTTAAGACGGGGTCCCAGGCATGGGCTATCCAGCCAGTAGTTGCTTTGCCTGTTCCACCCAGCCTTCCCGCTCGATTCTGCCCTTGAAGTTGAGTCTTTGCGAGAAATCCTCTACCTCAGCATCACTCCAGGCAGCGATCTGGGCATAACTGTTGACCCCGTATTCCATGAGTTTTTTCTCGATGACGGCACCGATGCCTTTGATCATCTGCAGGTTGTTGGTCTTTGCCCCGGCCTGACTGGCAGCGGGTTTCCCGGCCACCGGCTTTTTAGTTGTGCGTCTTTTACTTGCCGGGGAGGCCTTTCTAGCGCCTCCTTCCAACATCTTGCGAAGCGCCTTGAACTCCTTTTCCAATGCAACCACCCTGGCCTTCAGGGCTTTATGGTGGTCAGCTTTGACGAATTTTTGTTTCAGCTTGTTCTGGAGCTTAGCTTGAAGTGCTTTATTGGATTTACTCTTCTTGGGCATCAACCTTCCCCTTATCAAAACCATTAATATCCGAGCCTAAGTACCTAGTATGGAACAAAATTACTGTTTTTTCAGGATAAACAGGGCGGTTCCAACAGACTGGGGGGCGTTTCAGGAACAGTCCCTTGCGCCTTCTATGGAATTTTTCGTCTAAAGTTGAGTTATAAATGAATCACTATCCAGTCCGTGGCTGGTTATAACAATGAAACACCAGAGGAGAGACCGATGTTGGTAAGCGACTATATGAGCTCCACTCCAATTACCGTACAACAAGAGGACAACTACGATTTAGCCTTCGAGATAATGGAAAAGAAAAACATGCACCACCTGCCGGTTGTGGATAATGAAAATCAAGTGGTAGGCATTGTCACGCGACGGGACCTTCAACTCGCCGCCCGTTATTTCAAAGAGGCACCGGTGGAGATCGCAGAGGTTATGCATACCCCGGTCTACACCACGAACGCGAATACTCCGCTGGCATCGGCAGCCAAGCAGATGAACGACAACAGGATCGGCTGCCTACCGGTCATCGGCGATGATAAAATCGTCGCAGGCATGCTCACCGAAACCGACCTCATCCGTGCATTGAGCGATCTATTGGATTCTTAGGATGGGTATTCACTGAATAAAGGATGCTACCCAGATATTGCCGGGGTTTTTCAATCGTCAGAATGGAGAAAGAGGTTCATCACATTCTTGAAAAAACCACCGGGTGCCATGGTGATCTGGGCATTCTCATGGTTGATCTCCTGCAGGGCGTAACCGGTCACCTCGACACCGGCCTCACGATACATCTCCCTGGAGAGCTGGATATCATCAGCCCAGCGGGAGAGAAAGTCTTCGCTGGGCTTTATATAGACAATCCGCCCGACCTCCTCCTGGATCAGCTTTGAGGCACAGCGGGGGCAGGGTGGATGGGTGACATAAACCGTGCAACCGGTGAGATCCCGCTTGGCAAAGATCATCGCATTCTCTTCGGCATGGATGGTCAGATTGAGCTTGCGGTCCCGATCCTCCAGGCGTTCCTGCTTATCCTCCACACCCGCGGCAAATCCATTGTAACCCAGGGAGATGATCCGGTTGCCGTCAGTGATCACCGCACCGACCTGGGATGAGGGATCCTTACTCCAGGAAGAGATATAAGCCGCCAGACCAAGGAAGCGGGTATCCCATTTGACCATTAAACTTGATCGTCGTCTGTCGGCGCGACTTTGGCTGCCGCCTCTTCCATCACTTTTTTCAATTCACCGCTCTGGTGCATCTCCAGGGTAATGTCGCAACCACCGATCAGTTCACCATCGATATAGATCTGGGGAAAGGTCGGCCAATCGGCATACCGGGGCAGGTTCTCGAAGATTTCCGCATCAGCAAGGACATTCACATAGGCGAAAGGGACACCGCAATCCTGCAGGGCAGCGGCCGCACGGGATGAAAAGCCGCACATGGGAAACTGTGGCGTTCCCTTCATGTAGATAACGACCGGGTTGTGCTCGACCTGCTCTTTGATTCTGTCCAA
>NATW01000083.1 GCA_003094555.1 gamma proteobacterium symbiont of Ctena orbiculata | reverse complement strand
CTTTTTATGATTTAGCCTCTTCCTCCACTTCCACAGGCACTGCTTCCTCAGTATCGTACTCCAGCACCACAACATCCTCGGGATAGGGATACTTATCCGCCACCCTTCTACTCAATCGACGCGATGAAGCCTGGTGCAATGCGTCAGATTCCATCAGGATCAGGATCAATACCGTGACCATGATAGGTAAAATACCAACCCCGCCTATCAGCGCCAGCACGGCAACTTTTTTCATTTCGAAATAGGTGAATCCAACCCAGCCCAAAAACCAAACGGTAAGAACGGCCAGCAGCATGTAGATAAAGAGACGGCTACGCTCTGCCGCAATCTGCCAATGCACCCAGACATACCAGGGATCCTTGGAGCGTTTGGCCCGCCATAGGGTGTAAAAAAGTGCCGCGAAAGAGAAGATTGGCACCAGCGCCAGGGGTTGCCAGTATGACCGAACGAGCCCCAGCGCCGCCACAAACCACAGGATATGGTTACCGATCAAATTGCTAAGAAAGATATCGTGGGGAATCTTGGCTTTATGCACCAATTCATCGGAAATCTCGAATTTCATTATTCTGAGCCTAAACCATCATCTAAGTGAAATATGAGACTACCATTGGATCTGGCTGAATGCATCAATGAGAAACCGTAACCAGATGAAAGATAGTCGATTTCTTTACCCCTCGATGGCTGGTATAAGTTTTTTATCAGCCATTCCTTTAACAAATAAGCTGGAAAAACAGTATGATACCTATCAGGATACCAATCCATGGATGCTCTTTGAGAATTGTTATAACCCAAACGCTGTTTCCCATTGTAGAATCCCCACTGAAATAGATTCGACTGGGGCGAATGCAAGCTGGAACATACAAGCTCGCACATTTCTCATCTGAGTCGATATAAAAGATGTTTCTGTTATCGGTTTGAAATATGGAAAAAAAGATTATTTTTTGGGTTGTCTCACTGTCGCTGGTAGCAGTTGCACTCGCAATACTTCTGCCTGGCGGACGCACTGTCGACCCCAATCCCAGATTGCCCTGGGACATTACTATCAATGCCAGCAATGAGGTTGAGGTTTTCGATCTTACCCTGAATCACAGTCGTCTCGCTGATGCCCGTGATGTCTTTCAGGAGCAGGGGGAGATCAATATGTTTATTGCCGAATCCGGAGCCCCCTCCCTGGAGGCCTATTTTGAGCGGGTCTTCCTGAGCGGCTTGCGGGCTGACATTATTTTGGTTCTCAAGGCTGAAACAGGGCAGCTACAGGGACTGTTCAACCGGGGATCCCGCATCAGCAGGACATCTGAATCCGTTCATAAGGTGGCATTGTCTGGTGAAGACCAGCTTGTAGCAGCCAATCTACCTATCGAACTGATCAACTACATACCAGCGGCCAACCTGGATGAATCCCTGATTCTCAACCGTTTTGGTGAACCCTCCGAGAGAATCAGTGAAGGTGAGAGTGGGATGACACACTGGATCTATCCCAATAAAGGGCTGAGTATCGGCGTCAATCCCGAAGGAAAAGAGCTGATTCAATACATGCCGCTGGAGAGGATCCCGTCCTTTGTGGCACATATCTCTCACAACCAAGACGAAACGGCTAGATGATCTAAAAAGTCACTCCTGATCCTCTGCATCCGGCATCACCTGTTTGGGCATCTTCCTCTTCTGCTTGACCGATTTGATATCGTCGTCCATCAGAATTCGGTGGGCCTCCCCATCCAGATCATCAAACTGACCGCTGCGGGCTGCCCAAAACAGCACACCGACTGCGGCGAGGCCCAAAAGAATCATGCCTGGTATCAAACCATAAATGACATCCATCTAACTGCTCCAATAGGTTTATCTAACGCAAACTCTGGGAGGGCGTATCCTCCAGGCCTGCCCGATTCGGGTTACGATTCAATACATTTCTGGCCAGTAGGCATTATTGTTGGGCTTTTACACCTTTGAACAGAGTTCGTATGCGTGCCGAATTGCCAATTACAGCCAATGAACTCAGTGGCATCGAAATTGCTGCAACCAGTGGCGTGACAATCGCCGCCATCGCCAAAGGAACCATAATGATATTGTAGACGATTGATATACCTATATTTTGCCTGATGGTCAGCAGCGTCCGCCTGGAGAGGCCAATGGCAAGCCTCACCTTATCCAGTTCGCTGCTCATCAACACGATATCCGCACTGGCGATAGACACATCGGTTCCCGAGCCCATGGCAATGCCCACATCGGCCCGAACCAATGCAGGCGCATCGTTGACCCCGTCTCCAACCATGGCCACCCGTTGCCCCTGCTCCTGGAGTCGCCGCACCACCTGATCCTTCTCTTCCGGCAACACCTCGGCAATGACATCCAGCCCCCCCAAGCGCTGGGCAATCGCTTCCGCTGCCTGGCGATGGTCGCCACTCAACAGGGTCAGGTGCAGGCCTGCAGCCTTCAGCTCAGCAATAAGTTCCTTGGCATCCGGACGTATTCTATCCTCTACCGCAATCAATCCTACCTGGCGGCCATCGATGGCAATATAGAAAGAGCCCACACCCTGCCCTCCCAGCTGCCGGGTCAACTGCTCAAGTTGCTCCGATCGCACTATACCTTCTCTTTTCATCAGACCCGAGTTACCTGCAAGCAGCTTTTTACCCAACACTATCCCGGAAACCCCCAAGCCGGGCCTATAGGTGAAGTCGCTTCCCTGTAAGCGCCCCCCCCCTTCAGTGAATTCTTCGTACCATCTTGCAATAGCCTGGGCTGTAGGGTGTTCCGAAAACCGCTCTATGGCGAGTGCATTTTGCATAAGCTCAATCAGGGGTTCAGCTGGAGATGTGGTTTGGCCTATCTCCCATTTGGCCTCTTCCATATAGATACCAACCACTGACATGCCACCCTCGGTCAAGGTCCCCGTCTTGTCGAAAATGACATGATTGATCGATGAGAGGGTTTCAAGCACCTCGCCGTTCTTTACCAGAATGCCATATTTCGCCCCCAGCCCGGATGCCACCGCAATGGACATGGGTGTTGCCAAGCCGAAGGCGCAGGGGCATGTGATGATGAGTACCGAAGTGGCTGCCAGCAGCGCCACTTCGAAGGAGCTACCGACCCAATACAGAAAGGTAGACGTGCCCAGCAGGAGCGTTACCGCCACGAACCAGGGTACAATCTGATCCGCAAGGCATTGAATGGGTGCCTTGGAACCCTGGGCCTCCTCTACCAGACGGATAATACGCCCAAGGGCAGTATTTTTGAGTGAACCGGTTACCTTGACCTGGAGTACACCGTGAGCGTTGATGGTGCCCGCGGAGACCTTGTCACCTTCTGTTTTATTGACGGCTTGAGACTCTCCCGTGAGCATGGCCTCGTCGACGTTACTCTGCCCATGGGTGACAACACCATCCACGGGTATCCTTTCACCCGGCTTAACCAAAATGGTGTCGTCGTTCGTGACAGCCCGAATCGGCACAATCTTCTCATCTCCATCCACCAGGCAGGTTGCAACCCTGGGTTGCAGGTCAAGCAGGCGTTGGGTTGCGGCCACCGCCTGGCGTTTGGATATCGCCTCCAGGTAGCGTCCGACCAGAATAACGAATAGAAAATTGACCACCGTGTCGTAGTAGACCTCACCGATCTGACTCACGGTAACAGTCACATAGACCGAATAGAGATAGGTGATCGAGGCGCCGATGGCAATGGGCAGATCCATACCCAGATGAAGATTGCGCAAGCCGGACCAGGCGCCACGATAGAATGGATAGCCTGAGTAGAGCAGCACCGGGGTTGCCAGGGCAAAGCCGATCCAGTGAAACAGAGAGCGGAACTCACCTTCATTGGCCCCTGAATAGAGTGCGATGGACACCCAGAGCAGATTCATCATGCCGAACGCGGCAAAGGCCATGCGATACAGCAGATTGCGGTTCTGTTTATTCAGGGAGCCCTCTGCCACCTCCGGATCATAGGGCACAGCCGCATAGCCAATCTGGCCAAGACGTTTGATGATATGGGAAAGACTGATAGCACTGTTGTGCCACTTCACATGCAGGCGTTTCCCGGACAGGTTGACCTGAGCCGAGGTCACGCCGGATTCGGCATTCAAGGTATGCTCTATGAGCCAGACGCAGGCTGCACAGTGAATACCTTCGATAAGCAGGTGTATCTCTCTCTCCTCACCCAGCTCATCGATAAACTCCTCCTGCACCTCATCCAGATCGTAGAGCGCGAGTTCCTTGGGTATATCGGGGGGTGGGGCCAGACAGCCATCTTCCGGGGTGCGCCGATAGAATCCATCCAATCCCGCCGCATAGATCGCCTCGCAGACTGCTTTGCACCCTATACAGCAGAAGTGCTGAGGTTCGCCCTCAATCTCTGCGACCACATCCTTTTCGGGTTGAACAGGCAGATTACAGTGAAAGCAGAGCGCTTGACTCTCTGCCTCTGCTGGATTTGCTTGTAATAAAGGAGAGCTGCTCAAGGGATCCAATCAATGCCAACGCCAATTCGCTTGGGTGTGTTGAACTCATCTTCCCCGTTTTTAATGCTCACCAGGGTATCCCAGGCCCCCTTCAGAGGAAAGCTGACTTCCGCTTCATATTCACCAGGCGCAACCTGCACCATGGGTACGGAAAAGTCCTGATTCGCATCAGACGGTCGATAGGCATAGAAGGTCACACCATCCCGGGAAATCGGATTTCCTTGTTTATCCTTAACCGAGAAATGACAGACAACCGGCTGGTCTACTTCGATTTTCCGGGGCAGACCTATATTCATGATCCAGCCAGGATTTCTTGCCTGACGCTTGAGCATGTTTTCTTCATAATCCTCGCCCCGATCGTAGAAATCTTCCACCACCAGACCCGGATTATTGTCGATGGCGAGATAGATCATGATCATGTTCATGGTGAAGAAAACTACCACCATGACTACCCAAGCGATGACCCATGGACTCTGCCAGGCTGATTTTTTCTCTGTCATAACAGCGGATTATAACTTTTTTAGAGGAACAATTAAAAAAGGACGGGCATTTGTGCCCGCCCTTAGGTTCAGATTTGTTAATTCTAACGCTTGGGGCCGATAAAGACACTCTTCCGGTTGCCTTTTAACAACTGGTCATCATATTCGCCCTGTACAGTGAATGTCACCGGTGTGGTCTCTTTGCTCAATAACTCTTGCGGTACGCGAATGAATACCGTACGCGCGGTTACCTTGCCACGACGAGCGGTGGTTACCTGGTCCTTATCCACCAGGATCAGGCCCTCAATCCCCTCCGCACTGATGGTGACAGGGATATCACTGGTCATCTTGTTTAGAATCTTCAAGGTATACTTATTTTGAATACTACCGTCACTCTGCAGCACGAACAACGGTTGACGATCATGGATGACCTTCAACTCCAGGGGCGCCAGAGAGGTCAGTCCATAGGCTATACCCAGCAGGGCCGCCGACATGATTGTGGCGTAGATCCATACCCTGGGCCGTTTGTAGAGGGGCTGAGGTTTCTTATTCGCCTCCATGGCCTCGTAGGATTCGTAGCGAATCAGCCCTATCGGCCGGCCGATCTTCTCCATGACCTCATCGCAGGCATCGATGCAGAGCGCGCACATGATGCAGCCCTCTTGCTGACCGTGGCGGATATCCACACCGGTGGGGCAGACAGCGATACACATCTTACAATCGACACAATCCCCTGTGGTTCGCTCCTCTTCGGGTTCTCCCTTCTTGATCCTGCCCCGGGGCTCCCCGCGATGGAAATCGTAGGTGGGTACCACCGTGGTCTTATCGATCATCACGCCCTGGATACGGGCATAGGGACAGAGCCAGAAACAGGCCTGCTCACGCATATATCCCGCAAGCACATAGGTGCCGGCGGTAAACAGGGCGATGGTGCCATAGGCGACCGCACTGGCCTGTAAGGTGAACAGATCGCGCCATAGATCGAAGACGTCGTAGAACCAGGCGACGAAACTGATACCTGTCAGCACCGAGATCAGCAGCCAGATCAAGTGTTTGGTTGTCTTGATTCTAACCTTTTTGAGGCTCATTGGCGCCTCTTCAAGTTTGCGCCGCTTCTGAGGTGTACCCTCAAGCTTATCTTCAAACCAGGTAAACACATCGGTCCAGACAGTCTGGAAACAGAAAAATCCGCAATAGATACGACCCGCCAATGCGGTGGCGACTGCCAGCAAAAGAGCAAAAAAGAGCAGCGTCAGAGAGAGCATCCAGAAATCCTGGGGCAGCACTGTAATCCCAAGGATATGAAATTGACGGTTGGGGATATCGAACAGAACAGCCTGCCGGTCCCCCCACTGAAAATAGGGTCCAATGAAGAAGATGATCCAGACCGCGGCACTCAGCCACTTGACATTGCGCCAATACCCCCCCATACGTTTGGCGTGGATAGTCTCCTCGCCCGTATTCAGATGCCAATGCACCGATTCAGCATAAAGGTCATCCACCACAGACTGCCTGGCTGCTGTGTTTTCGTTTCCGCTCAAGGGATCAACTCCTGTGAAATCAGTAATGTCGTTTAGAGAAAATCATATATGCCGACTCTAATGAACACCAATGCGATTTATCAATACATTAGTAACAATTAAACAACCATTCTGCCAGATTTTCCAACTCGGGTTACTAAGGGAATCACAGATACATTTTCTATAGCAACAAAAAAGGGGAGGCATTCACCCCCCCTTTACTATTTTTTAGTCCTTGCCTAGTTTAGTTTTGATGCTTTTCAGCGTCACTCTTAATGAGATTTTTAACCTTGAAGGCGAGGAAAACAACAATCACTACACAAATTGCGACAGTGATTATCGAACCCCAAAATACCGCGTCTCCGTTCATAGCAAACCCCTGATTTTTTCTAAGACCCCGTGAAGCCTACTGCTCCACGAGGTAATGGTGGAAAAAGTCTACTCAGTGAATAAATTATTCAACCTTGTTTACTGGCCACCACCGAACTTGTGAACTAAAACAGCCAGCTTTTTGATGTCATCCTGTGACAGTCTATCACCAAAAACCGGCATCACCGCATCACGAGTCTTCTGCTCGGTCGCATCATTCACACCATACCTGATGGTGTATTTTATGCTATCCAATACGGACTCGCCCTCAGCGGGTGTGAAGCGATAGATACCATCAGTCAGGTTTGCAGAACCGAGGACAGCCATACCCTTACCGTCCATCCCGTGACAGGCGATACAGCCCTTCTGGGCAAAGTTGGGATCAGAAGTCGGATCACCCGCTTGAATCGCCTTCGCCAGGCTATCGATTTCGGCATCAGACAGGATCTTGCCATGTGCCGTCATGATACCTTTACGGCCCATGGTGATGGTCTGCTGAATGTTCTCAATGTTTCCGCCATAGAGCCAGTCATCGTCAGCAAGTACAGGATAACCTGGGCCACCCTGACCACCGCCGCCATGACAGGCCGCACAGTTGTCACCATACAGTACCCTGGCTGAGGCCTCTGCATACTGGGAGAGTCCAGGTGCAGCCAATATATCCTTAGCTGACATGCCTTTTATCTGAGTCTCAAACTCGGCACGCACGGCTTCGACCTCATCGACGCCCTGAATGTACTCATCCATCTGAGTCCAGCCCATGACACCTTTGTTCGACTCATGTCCAACTGGCCACGTGGGGTAGAGAACACCGTAGACTACCCACCAGATCACCGAGGCCCAGAAGGCCAGCATCCACCAACGCGGTGGTGGGTTGGTCAACTCCCGGAGGTTGTCGTCCCACACGTGTCCGGTATTGTTTTCACCCGGAAAAGAATTGTTATCCGCCATTTTTCTCTCCGCTATCAATTGCATCATCGTCCATCGGGATGAAACGGTTCTTCTCCAGCTTCTCCCGATTCTTCGGACGTAAGGCGTAGAAATATACGCCTATCATGAGTAAGAAGGTGACCACCGTCATGATCAGGCCCACCCAATCACTGGTGGTCATAGCCTCCCAGTCAGTATGAAAATAGTCACTGAAACTACTCACGATAGACCTTGTTCTCGTCTAGCTTTGCCATGGTCCCCAAGACCTGCAGGTATGCCACTACAGCATCCTCTTCGGTCTTGCCGGCCAGTTCACCATTGGCACTGGCAATGTCTTCATCAGTGTAAGGGACACCCAGCAGTCTCATGACTGTGAAACGAGTAGCCATATCCTTACCCTCGACCATGCTATCTTTCAGCCAGGGATAGTTGGGCATGACAGACTCAGGCACAACCGAACGCGGATCCCGTAGATGCTTGCGTTGCCAGTCATCAGAGTATTTACCACCGAGTCTGGCGATGTCAGGGCCGGTACGCTTGGATCCCCACTGAAAGGGATGGTCGTACATGGACTCTGATGCCAGAGAGTAGTGGCCATAACGCTCTTTCTCATCACGGAAAGGTCGAACCATCTGAGAGTGGCAGGTATAGCAGCCTTCACGCTGATAGATGTCGCGACCCGCCAGCTCAAGGGCTGTGTAGGGACGCACACCATCACCAGATTTATGGTCCTGCAGCGTCTGACCGGCCTGACGTTGCCAGATCAGCTCAGGTGCTTTGTTGTGTTCCATGGTGGAATTCATGGTAAACAGCGGTACGATCTCGACAATACCACCCACGGTAAGAGACAAAGCCAGGATTAGCAGAAGCAACCAAACGTTCTTCTCCATCTTCTCCTGGAAGGTTGTTGATTGGTTTTCATTCGCCATTTTGCGAAACCCCCTTTAATTAAGCAGATGCCGCAGCGGTGCGGGCTTGCTGCAGACTACCTTCACTGGATGCCTTGGCAACGGTCATAAGAACGTTGATCAACATCATCAATGCACCAAGCAGGAAGATCGCTCCGCCCACGGTACGCATGGCGTAGTATGGATGCATCGCTTCAACAGACTCGGCAAAGGTATAGGCCAGGGTGCCGTACTCGTCATAGGCACGCCACATCAGACCCTGCATGATACCGGACACCCACATCGCAACGACGTAGATGACCGCACCGATGGTGGCAGTCCAGAAGTGAGCGTTAATCAGCTTCATGGACCACATTTCGGTGTGGAAGGTACGCATCATCAAGTGGTAGATGGCGCCAATAGCGACCATGGCCACCCAGCCCAGAGCACCGGAGTGAACATGACCCACAGTCCAGTCAGTGTAGTGTGAGAGTGCGTTCACGGTCTTCAGGGACATGACCGGTCCTTCGAAGGTGGACATGGCGTAGAAGGCCAGGGACATGATCATGAAACGCAGAATGTAGTCGGTACGCAGTTTGTCCCAAGCACCGGAGAGGGTCATCATGCCGTTAACTGCACCACCCCATGACGGAATGATCATCGCCAGGGAGACAGCGGCACCGAGTGAACCGGCCCAGTCTGGCAGTGCGGTGTATTGCAGATGGTGGGAACCCAGCCATACATAACCGAACATCAGTGCCCAGAAATGGACCACTGAGAGACGGTATGAGTAGACAGGGCGACCGGCCTGCTTTGGCACGAAGTAGTACATGATGCCGAGGAAACCGGCAGTCAGGTAGAAGCCCACTGCATTATGTCCGTACCACCATTGAATCATCGCGTCCTGGACGCCGGAAAAGGCTGAATAGGACTTGAACAGGTCAACCGGAACCGCCAGGCTGTTAACCACATGCAGGTAGGTGATCATCACCATCATACCGAGGAAAAACCAGTTCGAGACATAGATATGGGAGGTCTTACGGGTCGCCAGGGTCATGATGAAGTTGAATGAATAGACCAGCCAGACCACAGCGATCGCCAGATCAATCGGCCACTCCAGCTCAGCATATTCCTTAGCGGTGGTGATGCCGAGAGGAAGGGTGATTACCGCGGAAACGATAATCAGGTTCCAGCCGATAAAGGTGAACCAAGCCAGTTTGTCACTCCATAACCGAACACCGCATGTGCGTTGCACGCTGTAGAAAGATGTTGCCATCAATGCACAACCGCCAAAGGCGAAGATTACTGCATTGGTGTGAAGCGGACGTAGACGCCCGAAAGTGATATATGGAATATCGAAATTAAGAAACGGCCATGCCAGTTCGGCGGCGATGTAAACCCCCACCAGTGCGCCTACAACAAGGTAGACAACGGCCATGACGGTAAACCAGCGCACAACTGCAAAGTTGTATTTCTGCTCGGCTGCGGCGTCCATGAACCCCCCTCATAAAACTAAGATTGAACAAGACTTTAAAATTTGACTTTTCAGAAAAGCCCCACTACCCACAACTGTGTGAAATGACACAATTGCAGCGTGACATATATCACTCTTAAATGGCTCAGATGTCAATATAATCATTAGAAAAACCTAATGCCAGACAATGAATCTAAGATATTGATATAAAAAATATTTTATAGGTACATTACCTTAATTGACATAGATCAACGAAAGTTAAAAAAACATATTTTTCCCTATTCCAGATGGTGCTTGGCATTAGAATTGGGCTAATTGGCACAAACAGAGTGTACTTGGCAAGTTTTATCCACCGCATCCAGCAGTCATGGGATGTGGTAAGTAGTTGACTAAATCGAAAGGGTACTCAACGGGAGGTGGCGACTTGCTCTAATTTTTCCCGACTCAGCAGCATCAGACTTTGCTTGCGGAGTCGAATTAATCCGTCTTTTTGGAACCTTGTCAGCACCCGGCTGACTGTCTCTCGCGCAAGACCAAGATAGCTCGCCATGTCACTTCTTGACATGGCCAGATAGAGTCGATTGCTACCCAACCCTCGTAGCGAGGAGCGTATGGCGAGGGAAAGGATGAAGGCGGCCAGGCGCTGATCCGCATTCTGCCGTATCAGCGATGCGGTCACGGAGTGATTCAATGCAACCTCCTGTCCCAGCATTTCAATAAGTGCGCGCTGAACCGCCTCGGGGGAACGTCCACTCTGCTCCAATCGGCCAATATCCAGTACGCAAACGCTACTGGCCTCAAGGGCCCGGACTGAGTAGGAGTAGTAACGATTGGCCATGCCTTCGGCGCCGATCAAATCCCCTGGCAGGTAGAAGCCGATAACCCGCTCCCGCCGGTTCAGATCGGGGAGCATGGCCTTGAAGGATCCCGATTTGACGGCGTAGACGGCATCAAACGGCTGATCGACGCCAAACAGCCTCTCCCCCTTGCTGACCGGTTGGCGGCGCAGCAAGATCCCTGACGGCACTCCACTGTCCGGCGCCGCATAATCCAGAACCTGGCACATGGGATCGAGACCGCACTCCCTGCAAGCGACCTCGAGCAAGTGCTCGCCATCATGTCCATCTGAAAGGCAGCAAGACTTTAACACTGTACAATTAATACCGCAGTTAGGGAGGGGCTCAGTTAAACAGTTCCACCCTCACTTAAATATCGACTCTACCGAAAAACCGTCTCTCTCCAGGATATCACGCAGACGCCTGAGGGCATCCATCTGAATCTGTCTGACACGCTCACGGGTGACACCCAGTTCATTGGCCACCTGCTCCAGGGTGGAATTCTCATAGCCATGCAGACCAAAGCGGCGTTCCACCACCTCGCGCTGCTTGTCATTCAGCTTACTCAGCCATCTGTCGAGATTGGCGTTGAGTCCATCATTCTGAATATCCACCGTTGGATCCATGCTCTTCTCATCGGCAATGGTGTCGAGCAGGGGTTTGTCAGCATCCTTGCCAAAAGGCGTATCCACCGATGTGACACGTTCATTCAGTCCCAGCATGCGCTTGACTTCATCTATCGGCCTGTCGAGCAGATCGGCGATCTCCTCTGAACTTGGTTCATGATCCAGGGTTTGAGCCAGCTTTCTGGCGGCACGCAGATAGACATTGATCTCTTTGACCACATGAATGGGAAGACGGATTGTGCGGGTCTGATTCATGATTGCCCGCTCAATGGTCTGGCGGATCCACCATGTGGCATAGGTTGAAAAGCGAAATCCCCGTTCAGGATCGAACTTCTCCACTGCTCGAATCAATCCAAGGTTTCCCTCCTCGATGAGATCCAACAGTGCCAGACCACGATTCATGTAGCGACGCGCAATCTTCACCACCAGGCGGAGATTGCTTTCGATCATGCGTTGTCTGGCTGACTGATCGCCTTTTTGCGCGAGCCTGGCGAAGTAGACCTCCTCTTCGGCGGTCAGCAATTTGGATATCCCTATCTCATTCAGATAGAGCCGGGTGGCATCCATCTGTGCATCACCCGGTTCAGGTGATTTGAGCTTAAGGACATCGCTGATATCTTCTGTTTTTTCCTCTACGACCTCTTCGCTGTCAGCGGAATCATCCGACAGGATGACTTCATCTGCCGCAAGATCGTCAATGATCGGACTTTCATCCGAATCATCAGGCTCTACCGGACTTTTACTCATCTCACATCTCCATCAACCTGGACATGCCTGCATACGAAGCTCGTTAGGGATTGCTCGCACAACCGCCTATCCAGCCCCAAGCATGCCTCAATCACCCTTCTCAGTGGTGAGGCCATATTATTTTTTATCTACGCGGGAGCAGTGGGAGCGGATTGATCGGCTTCCCCTGCTTCCTGACCTCAAAGTGCAGCATTGGTTGACCACCTCTGTTCGGTGATCCCATTTGAGCCACTATATCGCCTTTGGCTATTTTATCACCCTCTTTTACCAGTAGTTTCCGATTGTACCCATAGGCACTCAAAAACTCCTGGCCGTGTTTGATGATAACGAGATTCCCATATCCGACCAATCCCCCGCCAGCATACACCACCCTACCGGCTTCGGCTGCCTTTATAGGTTGTCCGGTATCACCCTGGATTCTGATCCCTTTTCGGTTCTGATCCGATTTCGAAAAGGTCTGTACCACTCTACCTTTGGTCGGCCATCTCCAGCTTAACTTAATAGGTTTCTTCACCTGTTGAGACTTTGTCTGCCTGACAGACCCCTCCTGCTTCATCGGGGTCGCTTTGGCCTTGGCAGTCGCCACCCCGGATCGCTTATCCGGCAACGGCTTGATAACGGGAGAGCTCTTTTTCTTCGCAGGGAGCCGATCAGCCTGTGCCGGACGATTAACCCGTCTTGACCTTGTCTCGGGTGGCTTCAGGCGCAAACGCTGACCAGGGTAGATGGAGTAGTTCGGCCCTTTTATCCCATTCCAGGTAGCTAATGAGCGGAAGGAGAGATAGTGCCGCCAGGCAATAGAGTAGAGGGTGTCCCCGGCTTGCACCAGGTAGTAGGTGCGAGAGGTTTTATGCCGAGCCGACGGCGACTGATGCTGTTGTTGACCTGATTCCACTCCCTGCGAGGGTGAGGGTGTGCGGTTGTAGACAGGAGCACTGCCTCTAGACGTACAGGCGGTTATGCCAATCAGCAGACTCAGCAGCAGCATGAGACCAACAGGCCCCAGCTGCACTCTTTGGCGTCGGTGTCTGACAAGCAGAGTTGCGATACCTAACCCCCTGACTATCTCAGATAAATTATTAATATCAAAAAGACGATCACCAACAGCCAGCCAAGACGATCCACATACCGATGCAGTACCCTCTCCATGCGTGCCCCGCCCCAGGCCATGAGTGCCGCCACCAGGAAGAAGCGTGCTCCCCGTCCAATCACGGATGCGATCACAAAGGGTATAAACGCCATTCCGATCACCCCTGCGGTAATAGTGAATATCTTGTAAGGGATGGGGGAAAAGCCTGCCAGGAATATGGCCCAGAATCCCCATTCGCCGAACCACCCCTTGGTCTCCAGATAGCCTTCCCAATAACCCCAGTTGTGCAGCCAGGGTTGGATCAAATCGAATGCGTACACGCCTATCAGGTAACCGAGCATACCGCCTATGACAGAGGCAAGGGTGGTCAAGCCGGCAAGAAACCATGCCTGGTTTGGCCGGGCCATGCTCATGGGTGCCAACATCACATCCGGGGGGATGGGGAAGAAGGAGGACTCGGCAAAGCTTAGGCCCGCAAGATAGGCAGGCGCATGGGGGTGGCGGGACCACTGCATGGTGCGAGCGTAGAGCGAGGAGAAGAGGCGCATCAGATCATACCACCCATCAACGGCACAAAATTCGCTGATTCAAGATGTTCCTGCTGAAAGCCATCGCTAGTGCGTGTAACCCTGACCATAACCTGTCCTTTTTCGCTCTGGATCGGTATCACCAAGCGACCTCCCACCGCCAATTGATCAAGTAGTGTTTGTGGCAAGCCCAGCGGTGCGGCTGTAACCAATATGCCATCGAAGGGTGCGTACTCTGGTATCCCTATGCCACCATCACTATGCTTGAGACGAATATTGCGTAGACCAAGTTCCCGAAACCTGAGCCGGGCCTGATCGAGCAGCGCCGAAATTCTCTCGACACTGTATACCCGACGCACCAGCTGGGCCAGAATTGCGCATTGATAACCGGAACCGGTACCGATCTCGAGTACCATTTCCGGCACCCCGGCCTCTAACAACGCTTCTGTCATACGTGCCACGGTATAGGGTTGAGAAATGGTTTGACCATGACCTATGGGAAGGGCCGTCTCTTCATAGGCCCGACTGGCCAGCGCCTCATCGACAAAGATATGCCGGGGCGTATTACGCATTGCTTCAAGCACAGCCTGGTGACGAATCCCTTTTTTTCGCAGGCGCTCGATCAAACGCTGCCTGGTGCGTTGGGAGGTCATGCCGATCCCTTGATGCTCAGGGCGTATCATCACTGTTCAAGCCACTCGCTGACTGTCTGCAGTGCACTGTGACGAGTAAGATCCACCTGCAGGGGTGTGACAGAGACATAGCCCTGCCTGACCGTATAAAAATCGGTACCCTGCCCAGCATCCTGCTCAGCCCCCGCGGGTCCGACCCAGTAGATAGTCTTTCCCCGCGGATCGCTGGCCTTGATCACTGGCTCGGCCTTGTGTCTGTGACCGAGACGGGTGGAGCGAATCCCCAGCAGTTGGTCATAAGGAATATCTGGCACATTGACATTCAGAATAACGTTTGACGATAAAGGATAACGCAGCAGTCGACTCACCAGCTCCTGGGCAACCCGGGCCGCCGTTTCGAAATGTTGCGGATCATGGGAATTCATGGAGATGGCAATCGCAGGAAAACCCAAAAAGCGTCCCTCAGTAGCCGCTGCAACAGTACCGGAGTAGAGGACATCGTCGCCCATATTCGGACCCGCATTGATACCCGAGACAACCAGATCCGGTTCATCAGACAGGAGTCCGGTTATTGCCAGATGGACACAATCCGTTGGTGTGCCATCCACACGAATGAAGCCGTTTTCCATGGTGCGGGCACGCAGTGGATTGACCAGGGTTAGAGAGTTGCTGGCACCGCTGCGATCCTGATCCGGTGCCACAACCACGATATCACCAACCGCTGACAGCTGTTCGGCCAGTATCCGCAGACCCGGGGCCTGATAACCATCATCGTTACTAAGGAGGATTTTCATACCGGGCACAATATACTGGAAAGTCTCAACCTTCTCATCCCTCCATTCCACTCTCCGATTGAGATTCCCTTCAGCAGCCCATACCATGCATATAAACACCCGTTGAGGGACTGGGAAATGAGTGACGAAGAGAAAAAACCCGATGACAAGACATTGTTATACAAGGCACTTGATGATGTAGAGCCGATACAGCAGCGACGGACTGAGCCCTATCGCCGCAAGTTGCCGCCAAGGCCGCTGAATCTCCCCGTCGGCGATGAGGATGATACCGAACAGGATCTCTATTCCGATCAGGAGATCGAGACAGGCGAGGTACTCGACTATGCAAGGCCCGGTGTACAACACCGTGTCATGCACGATTTACGTCGCGGCTACCTGGAGATTGGCGCCGAATTGGATCTGCATGGCCTGACCGTACGCCACGCCAGGGATGAGCTGAACCGGTTCCTCAAGATCTGTCAGGAACGGGATATCCGTTGCGTGCGCATCATCCATGGCAAGGGCTATCGGTCAGAGGGAAAACAACCGATTCTCAAGCAGAAGCTCAATCTCTGGCTGAGGCAACGGGATGATGTACTGGCCTTCACCTCAGCCCCCCGTCGGGACGGAGGCACCGGCGCGGCCTATCTATTACTGCGCAATCCGAAAAAGGCAAAGGGATAAATTTCGTATGGGTTATTGAATTTCAATCTAAACCCAGTAAAATACTTGGTTATTGAACCTGCAGTACAAGCATCATCACTTCCGATGGCATACCCCCTTATGACTTGACTGCCTGTAGACCGCATCGAACGATGCAGGCAATGAGAGGAGATTTGCATTGGCAATCAGAATCAAAAGTCAGTGGCATGATGAGGATAGCTCCCGTTCAGCGGAAGAGCTGGGAGGGGCCATCGCCTTTATCGCCTGGCGTCTCGCTTTGGATAAAGCCATCACCCTGCACGGCAAACACTTCGTGTATGAAAACGACCAACAACGGCTGGCCGTGATTGCCGAATACTTGTGCTTTGAGGCACAAATCAGCGATCGCCTGATCCACAAGATGGTCGATAATGAGTCCCGGGTGGCAATCATCACCGCACTGGTGATGAAACTGGCTGAGCACTTTCAGGACAACGCCAGCGATCTGTTCGGTCCCGGTGACCATGGCAACAGTTTCATTGAACGCTATAACCAGCGTTCAGGCGAGTACGCCGAATTCAATTTCGATCAGCAAGGTCCCAGCTATCCGTTTCTGCGACATCTCGGTTATGAGATTCAACAGGTCATGGGAGACAAAGCGCATGACAACCGCTGGGTCATCGATCAGGTGATGGACGTGGATGCCCCTGAAGTCTACAAACAGCTGGCACGCGCTGTCAGAAATCTCTTTGACTAGGAGATTCCTATGCGTCCCACTCAGTTAATAACCATTCTTGAACAGGAGTTCATCAGCACCCGGGCCGGTCACCATACACCGGTCATGCTCTGGGGGCCCCCTGGTGTCGGTAAATCGGATATGGTGCGCGAAGTCGCTGAAAACCACCGGGCGCCGGTGATCGATATTCGGCTCTCGCAAATGGAACCCAGCGACCTGAGGGGCATTCCTTTCAGAGTCAATGGCCGCGTGGAATGGGCAATCCCCTCAATCCTACCGAATAGG
This sequence comes from gamma proteobacterium symbiont of Ctena orbiculata, assembly GCA_003094555.1. Lineage (GTDB taxonomy): Bacteria > Pseudomonadota > Gammaproteobacteria > Chromatiales > Chromatiaceae > Thiodiazotropha. The sequence continues at coordinate 15,738 of NATW01000083.1, read as the reverse complement.
GAAAGGCATGGCCCGGAGGGAATCCTCTTCCTGGATGAAATCACCTCGGCACCCCCCACTGTCTCCGCTGCCGCCTACCAACTGATCCTTGATCGCCGCTTAGGTGAGTATCAGGTCCCCCAGGGGTGGGCCATCTTTGCGGCAGGCAATCGCCAGGGCGACCGTGGTGTGACCTATAGCATGCCAGCGCCATTGGCCAACCGCTTCTCTCATTTCGAGGTGGAGACCAATCTGGATGACTGGGTTGCCTGGGCCTATCGCAACTCAATCGATGAGCGGATTATCGCCTTCCTGCGTTTTCGGCCCGAACTGCTGTTCGACTTCGATCCCGCACACAATCCCATTGCCTTCCCTTCACCCCGCTCCTGGGAATTCGCCCACCGTGCCCTGCAAAAGTTTGATAATCACCCGCAACTCTTGCAGGGTGCCCTACAGGCTTGCGTTGGACCCGCTGCAGGCATTGAGTTGAACGCCTTTATAAACAGTCTCGATAAGATGCCCGATCTGGATGCCATTATCGCCGGTGAGGATCTGCCTGTACCCAATGAGATAGACCTGCAGTACGCCATAGCCGCAGCCCTGGTGGGGCGTGCCATACGTGCCCATGACGCCGGTGATGGAAGCCTCACCCATGGCCGGATCCTCGACTATGCACGCCAGTTTCCGCAGCGGGAGATGGGGGTGATGCTGGTTTCTGATATGCACCGCGCCATCGGTGAAGCGATTTTCACCGTTCCCCAATTCAGCGATTGGGCCCAGGCGGTGTCGGATGTGATGTTGTATGAATCTTGATTAGTCCGCAAATGAACCAGGAACAGATCGAAACCAAGCTGGCAGCGGCCCGCACCAAATTAATCCTCGACAAGCCCTTCCTCGGTGCGCTAGTGATGCGGCTACCGATGGAGGAAGCGAACCCTGACTGGTGTCCTGCCACTGCCACGGATGCGAAAAAGTTCTATTACAATCCTGAATTTATCGATCAGCTGAGTCTGGACGAGACCCAATTCATGCTCGCCCACGAGGCCCTGCATTGCGCCCTCTCCCATTTTGCCCGCCGCCAGCATCGTCACAAACTCCACTGGGATATGGCCTGTGATTACGCCATCAATCCCTTATTGATAGAGGATGATCTCAAGCCGCCCCCAGGCTCGCTGTTCCTACCCGAGTTCGAGGGTATGACCGCCGAGGAGATCTATCCCCTGCTGGATGAGAAGGATGATGAGACACCCCTGGACAATCATATCTACGATCAGGACAACACCAAGGGTTCGGGGGCCGGCAAAACTGAGAAGGATATATCCAATAAGCAGGATCAGAGCGAGACCGAAAACGAAGGGGATGAGAGCGAGAATCAGCAAAGCGGAGACGGATCAGCCGCCAGCCAACCACCGCCACTCACTCCCGATGAGGCGGAAACCCTGAATATCCAATGGCAGCAACGCCTCGCCGGCGCAGCCCAATCGGCGATGCAGGTGGGCAAGCTGGATGGGGCGATGGCCCGCATGGTGGATCACCTGTTGCAACCACAACTCCCCTGGCGGCTGCTGCTTGCCCGTTATATGACAGCTATCGCCCGGGACGATTTCAGTTATATGCGCCCCGCCCGGAGGGAGGGTGAACATATTCTTCCCAGCCTGCGCAGCAATCAGGTCGAACTGGTGGTCGCACTGGATAGCAGTGGCTCAATACAGGATCACGAGATGGGTGATTTTCTATCTGAAATCAATGCCCTGAAGGGGCAGATACGGGCCCGTATCACCCTCCTCGCCTGTGACTCGGCGATTGCCGAGGGCGCACCCTGGGTATATGAGGCCTGGGAGGATTTCCAGCTGCCAGCCAAGATCACCGGGGGTGGCGGCACCAGTTTCGAACCGGTCTTCGAGTGGATCTCGGCCCAGGGCATGAGACCCGACCTGCTGGTCTATTTCACCGATGCGGAGGGTGCCTTCCCGGACCATGCACCACACTATCCGGTAATCTGGCTGGTTAAAGGAAAAAAAGCCACTCCCTGGGGAGAACGGATTCAGCTCAACTGAACTGGGGGATGCTCAATAGAGCCCCTGAAAGGATAAATCTCCTTGGCGACAACCGGATGTTTGTGTTAACTAACCAGCATGGACTGCATAGAACATTCAATTCTGTAAAATCAGGAACTAACCATCATCGCCGGGGATCAGTTAAAGGCATGACCATGCATGTGATGAAAAAAGCCTCCATCATCGTCCTCCTGATTAGCCTGGTGGCTATATCCAGTGCCAATTCCGAGGAGGGTGAATCGATCCAGTTGCCGGAACTTGGCTCTCCATCAGATCAGTATCTGACACCCGGTGATGAAGCCCGGCTTGGCAAGGAGTTCATGCTCAGTGTGCGTAAAACCGGTAAGGTGCTGGATGATCCCCAGATTACAGAGTACATCCAGCAATTGGGTGACAAACTGCTGAAACAGAGCGAAGCGGTTGGGCAGAAATTCACCTTCTTCGTCATCGATCAGCCAGAAATCAACGCCTTCGCCGGCCCTGGTGGCTACATCGGCATCTATAGCGGCCTGATATTGGCAACCCAAAGCGAGAGTGAACTGGCATCAGTCATTGCCCATGAAATCGCCCATGTCACGCAGAAGCATCTGCTACGCGCCTTCGATGCCGCCAACCGCATGAGCGGTAAGACCGCAGCCCTGCTACTGGCCTCTATCCTGGTGGGGATTTCCGGTTCACCGGATGCCGGCCTTGCCATGGCGACAGGTGTCCAGGCCGGCGCCATACAAGAACAGATCAACTTCACCCGCAGCAACGAAGAGGAGGCGGATACCGTGGGTATCCAAATCCTTGCGAAATCCAATTTCGACCCCCGTGCGATGCCACTTTTCTTTGAGCGCCTGACCCATGCCAGCCGACTCTATGAATCGGGTATACCGGAAATACTGCGTACCCATCCAGTCACAACCAACCGCGTAGCCGATGCGCTGGGACGGGCGGAAAAATACACCTATCGCCAGTTTCCGGGCAACCTGAGTTATTACCTGACACGTGAAGCCTTGCGGGCCAGACAGTTCAAGGATCCAAGCAAGGCTGTCACCCATTTTGCCAGCGGACTCAAAGAAGGACGTCACCTCAATCAGGAGGCCCATAAGTATGGCTCGGCACTGGCCCTCGTGGCTGATCGTCAATTTGGCAAAGCAGAAAAGATTATCGACGAGCTGTTGCGGAATAATCCGGGCCAGATCGAGTACATCCTGGCCAGCGCGGATCTTGCGAGGAAAAATGGCAAACATGAACAAGTACTCAAGATACTTGATACCTACTACAGCCTGATGCCGGAGAACTACCCCCTGGCCATTGCCTATATCGAGGCACTGACCACCGCAGGCAGATTGGAGAAAGCCCGTGAAATCAGCCAACAATCAATCACTTTGCGTAACAACGAGCCCAGACTCTATCGCCTGCTCAGCAAAATCGAGGAGCTGGACAACAATCAAGTGGAATCTCACCGTATGCTGGCTGAGGCGTTCGCTGCCGATGGGGAGCTAGCAGCCGCTATACAGCAATTAGAGATAGCCTTGAATGGTGTGAATAAATCGGACTTCTTCCTCACATCACGCATAGAATCCCGGCTGAGTAAACTGCGTGATATCGAAAAAGCGCGACAGAAATCTGATCCAAAAAGCAAAAGACTGCAGATCCATCAGCATCTATTCCGGTAAACCCCAATCCACCACACATAAAACCCAACTCCGGTATGCAGATGACACGCCCTGAAAACCACAAATCACTAATAATTCAACATTTTTCACTTGATATCGTCGATTGTTTAGGTATTCTTACGACCTACCTGTTTAAGGTATGATGTGTATCGGCAAGCCACCATCTACACAAAAACTATTGAAGTGGTTTAGCCATACAGTGAATTGCAACAAGGATGAGTGAGTGCAGGTTGTCGCAACTTTTTTTTATTTATATTGTTCTAAAGCGTCTGATGTCATATGAAATGCCGGAATTGGCACGTCTTGATTGCCCAATGCAGCAAGACCTTGTACAGAACCGACAGCGAAACCTTGGTGGTTTTTGTCTGACACACGCCTGCAAACAATGATGACGACAATTGATATTGTGCACTCAACCCGGTGGTCATGGTGTAAAGGCTCATTTGTTGATGGGTGGATGGCATATCGATGATTAGAATAACCGGGAAATGAAATTGACCAACCAAATCAGTTTCAAAAAATAAACTGTTAATCACTAAACTTTCTCAGTCTGGAGAGAATGAATGAGCACTGAAATCAAACGCAGGATCTTCCTCAAAAGATCGCTTGCAGCAGGCACGGTAGGCGTGGCTGCTGCCGCCGGTCTCCTGGCACCTCAACGGCTGCTTGCAGCTTGGAACAAAGAAGCCTTTGAAGCTAAAGAACTGCCAGCCGCACTGAATGCGCTGCTAGGTAGCTCTGATATGGCTGAGTCAGCCGATATCAACGTAAAGGCACCCGACATTGCAGAGAACGGCGCCGTGGTTCCGGTCACCGTCGATACCAGCATGGACGGTGTTGAATCGATTTCCATCATCGCCTCGAATAACCCGGTACCATTGGTAGCGAACTTCGTAATGGGTGCTGGCGCGACAGGTTTTGTATCCACCCGTATCAAGATGGGCAAGACTGGCGATGTAATCGGCATTGTAAAGGCTGGCGGTAAGCTCCACAGCGCCAAGAAAGAAGTTAAAGTCACCATCGGTGGTTGTGGCGGTTGATCCCACTCGGACCAACCCCGGCTACAAAGTATACGAGGAATAGAACATGGCTAAATCGATTAAGATCCGCGCCAAAGAGAAAGGCGGCGTAACCACGGTCAAGGCCCTTATGACCCATCCCATGGAGACCGGTGGTCGCAAGGACAAAAAGACTGGTAAAAAGATACCTGCCCACTTCATACAAGAGGTGGTATGTAAACATAAGGGCAATACGGTGATGACTGCGGAATGGAGCGGTGGCGTATCCAAGAACCCCTATATTTCATTTAAATTTACCGGCGGCGCCAAGGGTGATGAACTTGAACTCTCCTGGAGCGACAACAAAGGTGGCAGCGACAGCATGACAAGCGCCATCAAATAAACATCACTTGTTTAGATATGCGTAAAAAAGGACGCCCCTGGGCGTCCTTTTTTTATTTAACCACCTATGTTGCTGCCACATAGCAAGGAACGCTATTCCGGTTTCTTGTTTGCGGCATCCTCTTCCAACAACTTTGCCCACTCATCCTCCAATGATCCCGCTTCAGCCTCACCTGCATCCATTAAGGGTTCATCCGCGTCGGGGATTTCAATGTCGATCGTCTCCAGATCATCCACCAGGGACTCACCGGTTTCGCTCTGTATATCCGCTTTTGCCGTCTGTTCTGACTCCTCTATCATCTCGTCGGCAATCTCCATTACCTCGTCGATGATCTCTGAAACTTCCTCATCCGCCTCAGCCGCATCTTCATCCAAACTGGCATTTTCCTCAACATCTGCCGCTTGCGGCACCTGATCCTCCGCTTCTGCACTCTCCTCAACACTCAAATCTGGTATGTCTGTATCGCCTACCAGGTCTGAGACCATTTCATCCACTGGCACATCATCCATCGGGGATTCGGTTACGGAAGAGGATTCGGCTGCACTCTCATCAACCTCGCCACTTTCTCCCGACCCTTCGGGGGTGGGGGACGCGGCTACTTGACTCGCGTCGGCACCACCAGCAAACATGGTCGAGTACTCATTCAACATTCTACCCATGGTATCCATGGTCACACGCAGCTCTTCGGACAACCGCTCGTTTTCGGCTTTTAGACTGGTGATCTCCTCATTATCATCTGATTCTTGAGGAGAACTATCTACCGACCCAGGCACATCGAGCCCCTGATAACCGAGAACAAGATTTTCCACATCCACATCAATCTGCTGTAGATGCAATTGATCATCCTTCATAAAACCATTGATGACATTTTGATAGAGCAACATCTCTGACTGCATCATGTTATGCAGGGTCTGATTCAATTCAGAGTCTTTATACTGGTAACGATCCTGTAAAAGTGCTTTCAAGCGCTGTTCACGTTTCGCCTTGTCGGTTTTAACCCGCTCAGCCAAATGGGCTGCGGCTTTTCTTATCCGGCCTTTTCGTAATAGGGTAAAAACCATTAACAGGCCACTCAAAACCAATAGACCGATCATCACCTCAATAACGATCATCGCTACCAGGGAGCTGACTTCAATCATGCTCATCCCCCGCGTCTACCTTGGCCTTCGATTTATCCTTATCATCATTGCCGGCCGTTGTCGCATCCCCATCATCGATCAGGCTGACCATGTTGCGTTGATTACGTCTGCGTATCCACCAGAAAGCCCCACCACCGCCGGCTATCAACAGCAGATTGATGATGCCAAACCAGATCAATGCAATACCCCATCCACCCTCTTTTTCAGCTTCCGGTTCGGGCTCAGGTTCTGGTTCTGGTTCTGGTTCTGGCACTGGTTCGGGCTGTACAGGTGGCGGAGGAGGTTCAGGTTTTTTTACCGCGACCGGTTCTGGGGCCTTCATCCCTTCGATTTCAATGGGTGTGTCGAAATAGGCGATCGACTCTCCAGACAGGGCAGTTGCATGGGCCTTTACCGCTATCTGGCGCGGACCTGTGAAGCTCATGAGGTCAATTTCACCACTACCACCCGAACCACCTGGCGGGCTATTCAATGGCAGGCGGAACTGCTCACCATCGGCACTTTCCAACCAGGCCTCTATTTGCAGGGATTTAGGATCGATCAATTCTGCATCGGGGGTAATTTTTACATCCAGCATGTGACCATCAGTACGAGGTGAGGCCAGGATATTGACCGGTGGTACAATTTCATAGGTCATCCTTTTTTCTCGAACAAAGGTTGGACCGCTAGCAGAAAGGACCAATTCCCCCACACCACTGCCGACAGACTCACCGCCAAACGAGAGGGTGAACATTCCATCACCAGCATTTTCATCAGGATCCTGACCATCATCCAACATGGGCCTGGCTTCAGAACTGGCGCCATCATCCTGCTGCACAGCAGAGACGTTGACCACATCAAGAAATTCCCGTTTTCGAATCAGTTTACCGTGATCACTGAATTTCACTATCACCGGCAGTGACCTGCCTTGTATCAATCTGTTGGGCAGATCGGTTGTCTGCATCTTCAGATCAGTGACAATCATGACCCGGTTATCGGGATCGACCTCAGCACGGATCTTCCACTCACCCGCCTGAGGATCAGAGATGGTCAGCATGTCGTATCCCTGATCCCGATGCCAACTGACTGAGGAAGGTGCATTATCTGCCTTGAACACCTTGCCATCTGGTGGTACCACTTCAGTCTCTTGTGCGCCTGGCTTGTGAAACACCAATAGGGTCGCTTCGGTAATCGTCTCATCCACCTTAAACTTATTATCCTGCAGGGGGACGGCGTCCGGTTTCCCCACCTTCTCGAATATTCTCAGGAAGACCTTTTGCAACTGCTCGGCATTTTCAACCTGCTCATACCAGCCCCCAGTCTCGCCGGCCAGCTTCCGCATCAATTCATGGTCCGCGTTCTTTGACAGGGCAATGGTGTGGACGGTCGCTTTAAGCTCCGCTAAGCGGGGCAGTATTCGCGTCAGGATACGTTTTTTGGAAGCGGCATTCTTAGTCCTGTCCCTGGAAATATCCACCATCCCGTCAGTGAGCAGGATGACACTTCGGCGGAAGGGCCCAGGCGCATCGCTCCAGTCTTCGGTTGAGCGCTTCAGTACATCCTCGATATTGGTGAACTGGCCTGGTGAGCCGATCGACTCCGAACTTTTACGCGCCCGTTTTTTCCACGCCTTGTCGACCTGGCCCAAAGGGATTTGCATATTGACATATTGACCGAAGGTCCAGACACCGGCGCGGGTTTCGGAGGATAAAAGACCAACCAGAAGACGCAGTGCAGGCCGCCTCAGGTTCTGCGGGTCATTCTGTTTCATACTGCCGGAGACGTCGATAAGAATCCGCACATCCGCCTTATCTTCAGCACCCTGCAGTTGGCCGCACCAGAGCGGCAGCCACAGCAGCGCTATAACAACCCAGGCCTTTCCTTTCATCATTTCGATGTCATCCCAGTTCTAAATCCAGAGTCAATATTATGACTTACAGCCGAATACCCTTATATGTCTATCGGCTGGACCGGGTAGCTCTTTAATTCCCATCGGGGATCTTCACCGACACGGCGACCGGACAATCTCAGGGCGTTTTGCGGTAGGGTGACTCGACCCCATCCGGTTGTATATGAAAGCGTTTATAGGACCACTGATATTGGGAAGGTAACTGGCGGACAATCGACTCCACACCCTGATTCAGCACACTTGCCGCCAGCATCGGATCCTCGGCCCCAATCCTCTCATCTGCCGGCAGATAGTGAATGTGGTAACCACGACCGGCAGATAGCCGCTCGACATAGGCAAAAATCACCTTCGCACCCGTCTTCCTGGCCAATCGATTGGTGAGTAACATGGTCAAAGCCGGCACCCCAAACAGAGGGGCGAAAACAGCACCTGTCGCGGATCTTGGCTGTTGATCAGGCAGTATGCAGGTGACGCCACCTCTTTTCAGTGCCTGGTATATTCGCTTGACTCCCGAGGTGTCCGTCGGTACCAGCTCCGCCCCGCTACGTTCTCTGGCCTGCTTCACAATAGTCTCGTAGGCACGGTTTCTCGGAGGACGATAGAGGGAAGTCACCTGTTCATGGGTCGGCAGTTCCAAGCCTAGTATTTCCCAACAACCCAGATGCGGGGCAAGGATTATCAGGCCCTGCCCTCGCTCTCTCTCAAGCAGCTCTGAACCACTTACCTGTTGAATCATTCCCAATACACGTTCAATGGGAGTGAACCACACAGCAGCCATTTCCATCAACGTGGCACCCATCTGTCGAATCGACCTGTCGCGCAACCGCCTCAATTCCGTATCCGACTTTTCAGGAAAACAGAGCGCAAGGTTTTTCTCCGTTATGCGTCGTTCCCGATTCGGTAACCAGATAAAAACACGGCCTAACAGATGACCGATCAGATGCAGCCACTTCAGCGGCAAATAACCGGAAAGTCGCCATAAAGGAAAAATAGGGTGCTTTGACATGATCACAAGATTGTACACAAATTCATTAACCAACCTGAATATCATAGGCGTAGAAATTCATATCAAATCATCCCGACATCATGTGGGCTTGAAGATTGCTTTCATAGCCAAAACATCTAACATGTAGTGTTATGATCCATGAATAAAAAACCGATAGGATATTTCCCATGAGCGACCCTCAGCTGCATAACCTTACACCACAACAGGCTTGGCAATTAATGCAGGACGATCCACGTACTGTGCTGGTCGATATCAGGTCCAGCATGGAATTTCTCTTTGTCGGCCATCCTAAGGGGGCTGTGCATGTACCTTGGATTGATGAACCGGATTGGACGGTTAATCCTCATTTTGTCACCGACATAAGAAAACTCCTTCTGGGCGGGAGTATCTGCACCATCGATGAAGGCTGTGCCCCCGTTGTCCTCATCTGCCGCAGTGGCAAACGATCCCTCGAAGCCGGCAAGGTACTCCTGGATGGAGGCTTTATTCGCGTGTTTCACATCGATGAGGGGTTTGAAGGTGATCTCGATGACGACCATCACCGCAGCACTACGGGGGGTTGGCGTTACCATGGTCTACCCTGGGAACAGTGCTGAATATTACACCCCCCACCCTGTGTCTACCCATCAGTCTTTAATACCGACACCACGGGAGAGTAGTACCAGGCTGAATCCTGTCAACAAGACGATAAATCCCAGAATAATCATCAATGCCAGGGTCACATCGATATCGGAGACACCCAGGATGCCGAAACGGAACGTGTTGACCATGTAGAGCACCGGATTCGCCAGGGACAACTTTTGCCATATCTCCGGAAGCAGTTGTATGGAGTAAAACACCCCGCCAAGATAGGTCAGTGGCGTCAACACAAAGGTCGGCACTATGGATATATCATCGAAGCTTTTGGCATACACCGCATTGATGAAACCCGCCAAGGCAAACAGGATGGATGTAAGTACAAACACCAGCAAGGTCAAAGCATAACTGTTGATGCTGAGATCGGTGAAGAACAGGGAGATTATAGTGACCAACACGCCGACCATGGTACCACGGGCGACACCACCGACCACATAGCCACTCAGTACCACCCAATGGGGGACAGGGGCAATCAGCAGCTCCTCAATATAGTGCTGCAATTTGGTGCCAAAAAAGGATGACACCACATTCGCATAGGAGTTCTGGATCACCGCCATCAGGATAAGACCCGGAACGATAAAATCGATATAGCGATAACCATCCATCTCACCGATTCGATCACCGATCAATTTGCCGAAGATGACAAAATAGAGGGTGGTGGTTATTGCCGGCGGCAGCAGTGTTTGCACCCAGATGCGCATGAAGCGCAACACTTCCTTGGTAATGATGGTCTGAAATGCGATACGGTAGATCCGCCAGCTATTCATCGCTTCCTACCCGCTGCTGCTTGGATCGGTCGACCAGGTCGACAAACATCTGTTCCAAACGATTTTGTTTGTTGCGCATGCTGACGACTTCGATGCCCTGTTGCGAGAGTTGCTGGAACAACTGATTCATACTCTGGTCACGCACAACTTCCACTTCAATGATTTCATTATCCATCAATGTGGCACGATACTCCTGCAGATCGGGCAGCCTGCTGACCGGTGATGCCAGGTTGAGCAGGAATACCTCGGTATGCAGTTGACTCAACAATCTCGACATACTGGTCTGTTCGACGATTCGCCCATGATCAATGATGGCAATATTGCGACACAGGCTCTCCGCCTCTTCCAGATAGTGGGTGGTCAGAATAATGGTCGTCCCCTGCTGATTGATCTCGCGCATGAAACTCCACATCGAGCGACGAATTTCGATATCGACACCAGCGGTCGGCTCATCAAGAATCAACAGTCTGGGCTGATGCACCAGGGCCCTGGCAATCATCAAGCGACGCTTCATCCCCCCTGAGAGCCATCTAGCCTGGGTGTTGCGTTTTTCCCATAACCCCAATCTTTGCAAAGCCGCCTCGGCCCGTTGGAATGCCAGCTTTCGCGGGATCCCATAATAACCTGCCTGATTGACCAGGATCTCCACCACCGGTTCCCACATGTTGAAATTGAACTCCTGGGGTACCAGGCCGAGCAGAGACTTCGCCTGATCCTTCTCAAGATCCAGATCGTGGCCATAGATCACGACCTCACCAGCGCTCTTATTGATCAGCGAGGCGATGATGCTGATAGCGGTGGACTTGCCGGCACCATTCGGTCCCAAGAGGGCGAAAAAGTCCCCCTCTTCAACCTTGAGATCGATGCCTTTAAGGGCCTCAAAGCCGTTGCGGTAGGTCTTGTGGAGATTATTGATTACGAGGGCAGTCACATCAGAGGTTAGCCTAGGCGGTTCTGTACATCCATCCATAGTGCCTGGTAGGCGCTGGCGGCAAAACAGTTGGGCGAAAACGCCTGCACCGGCATACGATGGATTCCCATCTTCTCGACATCGCTGGCATAGGGGATCTGTGCCTGCAACAGTTCACCATGAGCGTCCGGGAAATTCCTCATTATATCCAGATGCATACGCTTACGTCGATCCGCCATGGAAAAGAAAGGCATTAACTTCAATCCGGTGATGCGGTGGCCTTGCAGAAAATCGAGAAGCTGTTGGTAGGTGCGCAACGAAAGTGTGGTGGGTATCAAGGGCAACAGCAGCCCCTCGGCGGCACGGAAGATATTCTCCGAAACCAGTGAAATACTCGGCGGGCAATCAAGGAACACATAGTCATAGTTCTTTGAAAGGGGGCGCATCAGCTTCAGCAGCTGCTTGGTGGGTTTCTTCGCATCCTCCAGTCGCAGATCCATATTGCGATAGGAGAAGTCGGCAGGCAGCATATCGAGATTCTCGAAATCCGTGGCCTTGACCACGTCATCCAGGTCGAACTTACCCTTGATAAGCTTTTTACTGCCCTTTACCTTCGCTTGAATACGAAAATAGAAGGTCGCGGCTGCCTGGGGATCCAAGTCCCAAATCAAGGTGCGATATCCCTGTTTTGCAGCGAGATAGGCGAGATTGACTGCGGTTGCAGTCTTACCAACCCCGCCCTTGATGTTGTAGACGCCGATGATATGCATCATCTCACTCCAAACAGCTGATGAAAGGCGTTTTGTTTCGACTCGCTGCTGAAATCGGCAAACAGATCAACAAAGGCATCCCTGGCCTGCTGCTGTCTCTCCAAAAGCCGGCCGACGAGTATACCCATGGCCATCAGTGCACTGGCTGGCGCCCCCTCTTGCAACATCTGCGCACCAAACTTCTCCAACGAATGTGCCTGTACTTCCAGGTCCTGAAACTCTCCAAGATTATCCAGTATCACCTTCAGTGATTTGATCAGTTCGCGGATTGCCGGCTTGGGGTAGAGACTCTGAAAGAACTCCATTAAATAGCGTAGTTTTTTACAATCCTTGCGGAGTTCGTGCAGTTGCTCAGCGGGTGAATCATGGCCGATGCCGATACCATCCTTGAGTACCCTCTTGTAGAGTTTCCCGATGCGCTTATCGGCCAACTCTGCTGTCGAAGACATGGCGTTTGGGGCCTGCGTACTCTCCACCCCTGAATCCTGCAACCAGCTACGCCAGGCCTTCAGGGACTTTCTGAAATGGGGTGAGTTGATTTTCTTCACCAGCTCGGCTTGGGCCTGCTTATGGTGTTGCTGCAGAAAGGTGTGAAAGGGATCGAGATCATCTTGAACCATCTTTGGCAGGGAGGCCTGATAATCGGGATATTGCAACAGATAGACATCCAGATCCCTTGTCTCCCCGGTTATTTGTCCAATCCAGCCAAAAGCCTGTTTGAATGGCGCCAGCTGTTGCACATCGAACACCCCTTTTATCTGGCTCATAGCCGAACGGGTACGCCGGGTGGCAACCCGCAAATCGTGGAGAAACTCGCTGTCCAGATTCGCCCTGGTGCCATCCACGTTGGCTTCCAGGGTATCCAGCAGATTCAGCATGATCTGGCGGGCCGTTTCATGCGCAGGGGCATCCGGATCGAGCCTGAAATTGAGCTTGGAGCTGTAATCGCCCGGTTTGCGCTTCACACCCAGCAATGCGTCATGGTACAGACTCTGCTCCGACGGTCTGAGTTTGAGTGATGCGAACTGTTGTTTAAGCTTCAGGAAATCACTCTCATAGCCCTTTAACGGCTGCAGCACAATCCGGCCATCCAGGTCACCCTTTAACCTGCCCTTGACCGCGCTGAATTGATTCTTCTGCAGGATGACTCTGACAACCGTCTTCTCATCGGCATCGAGAATACGCAAGGTATGTCGCTGCTGATTGATATGCACCATGGGTAGCAAGACACGCATCTCCAACACCGGCACCAGGCGCTCCCGGACCGGGCCAGCGGGGATATCCTGGCTGAACCCCGGGGCTGATTCGATGGCTTGGCAGTGAGATTTTTTTTTATCCACCCAACACAGTTTATTTTGCTCGCCCTGCTCGTAGCGCAACTCTCCCCCCGCCTGCCAGACGCGCCAGTCGAAACTGTCGTAATAGGTCTGCTTTACCTTAACCGGGGTATCTTCCAACAATGGATAGGATTCAGAAAGTATTCGCTTGAATCCTTCGAAATCGAGCTCTTCAGGCAATAGATAGGTAAGTGGGTGTTGTGCCATTGGGCAACCTCAAATTCAACTAGCCAAGAGATTAACTGACCCGGCTCGATGTGACAAATACCAGGATCAGAACCATTCCCTCCTTACCTCCTCTCTTCCGCTAAAATCAACCTCCTCATCTACTAGTCATCACCAGCTTCAGCCAGGCATTTGCTGGCTATCTCATAGACATCCTTCGAGATATCGGCGTGAGACAGAACCCGTTCGAACTGGGCACGCATCAACCCCTGGCGCAATTCATCATAACGACGCCAGCGACTCATGATCCGGATCATCCTTGCCGCAATTTGCGGGTTCAACCGGTCAAGGGCTATGACCTGATCGGTGAGGAATGCATATCCGGAGCCGTCAGGCATGTGAAAGGCATTGATGTTGATACTGCAGAAGACACCAATCAGACTGCGGACCTTGTTCGGATTACGCAGTGAGAAAGCCTTATGCTCCATCAATGCCTTGACCTTTTGCAGTGTCCCGGGCAGACGGGAACTCGCCTGTACTGCAAACCACTTGTCCATTACCAGCGGTTCGTCAATCCACTGTTTCTCAAAGGCGGCGAGGGCCTGATCCCGCTCCGGACAATCGGTGTTGGACAGGCAACTGAGTGCCGCCATCACATCAGTCATATTGTTCGCTGTTTGAAACTGATTATAACAGAGCTTGTTTATCTCGGGATCATGCAAATGCATAAGATAATCCAACGCCAGGTTTCTCAACCTGCGCCTGGCAATGGATGTGGACTCAATATCGTAGGCATAACCAGCGCAATTTTGCTGGTAGACATCTATTAGATGATGGCGTAGTCGACTGGCCAATGCATGCTTGAGCCACTCCCTGACATGATGGATCGCCTCCACGTCCACAACGTCCATCTGGTCACCCAAAGTGGACTCGCCGGGGAGCCGCAATACTTCACTCAGCAGCGCCTTGTCAGCGGCACTGTTTTTCAGGGCGGTCTCAAAGGCTCCAGCCAGACCTGCGTCCAACGAGAGGTTTTTTCCAGCCCGATAGTCAGCCACCAGTTTCAACAAGGTCCTCTGTGCCAGGGCCTGGGAAGCATCCCATCGATTGAAGTCATCCGTGTCCCTGGCCATCAGAAACATCAGCTCTTCGTCAGTCGCGGGATAGCGCAGCTTGACCGGTGCTGAGAATCCCCTCAGCAGCGAGGGTATCGGCTGCTCCTCGAAGCCGACAAAGGTGAATTGCTGATCCGCTGCAGACAGCTCCAGCACCCGCCGGGTAGCTTGTGGTTCCGCCTCACCCTGCAACTGCAGCGGGAGCTCGTTTCCCTCCCGATCCAACAGGGCTATCGCAACGGGTATATGGAAGGGCCCTTTATCCTGTTGTCCCGGTGTATCCGGGCAGTGCTGACGAAAGCTGAGTCGATAGCTGCCCTGTTGGGCATTATACTCAGCCTCCACCTCAACCACCGGTGTACCCGACTGGCTGTACCAGAGACGAAACTGGGTCAGATCCCGGCCACTGGCATCCTCCATGCACCGAACAAAATCATCAGTGGTGACGGCCTCACCATCATGGCGGTGGAAGTAGAGATCCGTTGCCTTTCGATAGAGTTCAGGACCAAGAAGATTGGCCTGCATGCGCACCACTTCAGCCCCCTTCTCATACACCGTCACGGTGTAGAAATTATTGATCTCTATATAGCTGTCCGGGCGCACAGGATGAGCCATCGGGCCTGCATCCTCGGCAAACTGATGGCTGCGCAGCAGACGCACGTCATCGATTCGCTTGACCCCACGGGATCCCATATCGGCGGAAAACTCCTGATCGCGAAAAACCGTCAGCCCCTCCTTCAGGCTAAGCTGAAACCAATCGCGACAGGTGATTCGATTCCCGGTCCAGTTATGGAAATACTCATGGGCAATCACCCCCTCGATACCCTGATAGTCGTTGTCGGTCGCGGTATCGGTGCGGGCCAGTACATACTTGGAGTTGAATATATTCAGGCCCTTGTTCTCC
>NATW01000082.1 GCA_003094555.1 gamma proteobacterium symbiont of Ctena orbiculata | reverse complement strand
GGAGAAGGTATTGGCCAGGATTGAACGATGGCGCCGGGAGTGTCCCGATCTGACCCTGCGCAGCACCTTTATCGTCGGTTTTCCCGGTGAGACGGAAACGGAATTTGCCGAGCTCCTGGCATTTCTGCGCGAGGCCCAGCTCGACAGGGTAGGTTGTTTTGCCTATTCCCCGGTAAAGGGGGCCCAGGCGAATGAGCTGCCGGATGCAGTACCAGACGAGGTAAAAGAGGAGCGCCGTGCCCGTTTTATGCAGGTGCAGGCTGAGATCAGCCGCGAGCGCTTACAGGCCAAGATTGGCCGTAAGTTGGTGGTGCTGGTGGACCAGATCAGAGAGAAGCAGGTTGTCGCCCGTAGTGCGGCGGATGCCCCGGAGATCGATGGCCGGGTCTACATTCCCGGGGCCTGGGATCTGCAGCCAGGGGATTTCATCGAGGTACGAGTCACCGCTGCCACTGCCCACGATCTCCAGGCAGAGCCGGTGGATGTGGATGAAACGGAGATCGATTAGGGTATTAGAACTGGCGCATCCTTGCGCCGCGCCAACCTACCGTGAAGGGACAAACGCCCGGAATTGGCTAGGGTTGTAGATCAGAACGCTGATCCGCTCTGCTTACCCATCTTCCTTAAAATTGTAGCCAATGGGCAGAATCCGGTGAACGCAGATTGTAAAAGATTGAGACCTACAAATGCGGTCAAGAAGAGCCAGTAGGGGTGGTGGTAGTGTGAAAGCACTACACTTAAAAGTATTACCACACCTGCAAAAGCGAGAACAATTCGGTCGATATTCATGGATTTGCCTCTAAACT
The DNA here is from genome assembly GCA_003094555.1 of gamma proteobacterium symbiont of Ctena orbiculata. GTDB lineage: Bacteria > Pseudomonadota > Gammaproteobacteria > Chromatiales > Chromatiaceae > Thiodiazotropha. Next base: position 2,691 of record NATW01000082.1, on the reverse strand, counting down.
ATCTATGATTGTCCAACAATCACATCTGGAAATCTTGGATCAGGATGTGTGATGTATGGATTGAGCCATCGCAGAGAGTGTCTGCGATAAAAATTGGACGCAATATTAGCACTATCTAATATTTAGTCAAGGACATCATCCACTATGACCCTGGACCATGAAGATTCGGATCTGCAGGAGCGCTTGATAGGACGATTGGTTAACTGTCCGGCATGTTTTGGCCATCCTGGGGGCAAGGTCGAGCATATCGAGACCCACATCTCACATCTGCTGTTGGTGGGGGAGCGGGTGTATAAGATCAAGAAGCCACTCGATCTCGGTTTTCTGGACTTTTCAACCCTGGAGAGGCGCCGTCAGTGTTGCAAGGAGGAGTTGCGACTCAATCTTCGCCTGGCACCAAACCTCTATCTCGGTATGGTGGGTATAGGCGGTACGCTTGAGCGACCCGTGATCAATACCGATGAGGGCGTGATCGAGTACGCGGTAGAGATGCGCCGTTTCCGTCAGCAGGACCTGCTCAGCCATGCCCTGCCTGACAGGGACGCCATCGAACGCCTGGCTAACATCATGGCCGACTTCCATCAATCGATACCCTCCATATCCAACGGCATGCCCTTTGGCACACCAGATCATATCATTCGGCCAGTGCTGGAAAACTTCAGGCTGATACGGGGGTTGAAACAACCTCTGTTTGAGATAGAGCGACTCAATACCCTTCAGACCTGGTGCGAGCAACAAAGTATCGTACTGCAACCGATCATGGAAGAGCGCTATTTTGCCGGGCATATTCGTGAGTGCCATGGTGACCTGCACCTGGGCAATATCGCTGTTTTCGAAGATCAGATAATCCCCTTCGACGGTATCGAGTTCAATCCGGGATTGCGTTGGATAGATACCCTCAGCGATATCGCTTTTCTGCTCATGGATCTGCAGCATCGTGGTATGAATCACGCCGCCGATCTACTCTTGAACCGTTACCTGGAACGGACTGGTGACTATGCCGGTCTGCCGTTGTTGCGATTCTATCTACTCTATCGCGCCATGGTACGCGCCAAGGTCAGCGCCATACGGGCCATGCAGTCGGGCTTGCACCATGAGGAGTGGGAACAACAGTTGGATGAGTACCGCAGTTTTCTCAATCTGGCGGAGTCGTTGATACGTCACCCTCCCGCCTCTCTGATCCTGACCCATGGCGTCTCCGGGTCGGGGAAGAGCACCGTCAGCGGCTGGCTTGCAGAGCAATTGATGGCGATTAGGATTCGTTCCGATGTGGAGCGCCAGCGTCTCTTTCCAGGTCAGGATGATGGTGATACTTCCACTCAGCGCTACACTGACCGGGCAACCAGGATAACCTATAACCATCTGGCTGGAATGGCGAAACAGCTGCTACGCACGGGCTTTTCCGTGATCATCGATGCCACCTGCCTGGCACAGTGGCAGCGGGAGTTGTTTCAGCAACTGGCGGAGAGTCAGCAGGTACCGGTGGTGATAGTCGACTGTCAGGCAGAGGAGTCCCTGTTGATGGATCGGGTCCGGGAAAGGTGCGAGCGGGGAGGAGATGCCTCCGAGGCCGATCTCGCCGTGCTCAAGCTGCAGCTGCAAAAACGTGAGCCCTTGACCTCACTGGAGTTCGAAAGGACGGTCAGTATCGACAGCGAACATTTCCCACCTCCGGGATTGTTGGCCACTGTGCTGCAGCGGTTGATGAGATAGTGGTGGTTTCCACTACCAACAATTAATAAGATAATTAGTATCTTTGTAATCGAGATCCACGTTTCAATCGGGTTTGAATATGCGTTTTCCCCATCTCAAAATCGGCCAACAATTTGAATATCAGGGTAAGCGATATACCAAGACCGGTCCATTGACTGCCTCTGAAGAGGCTACGGGTGAAAGTGCAATGATTCGGCGTTCGGCTGAGGTGACGCTTGTTGATGGCGCTGCATCCGGCGTATTGGAAAAACAGGTGAAGCAGAGTTTCAGCCGTGAAGAGATGATTGAATTGTGTAGGGGATATAGAACAAGACTGACTCAGGAATCACAAACAATAGCTGATGAAAATGGTTTCTTGCATCTCGAACAACTGCTTATATTAATCAAAGACGATGACCTGATTGAGTCAATACTGTAATAACCAGTCCCATTGCAACCAGTCGTTCCCTATCCCGGACAGACCGCATACAGCACAAACTCGGTACCGATGATCGTGTAATAGTCGAAATAGAATCGGTATTCGGGGCACAGTGAATGCAGGTAGCGGGGGATCTCGATCATGTCGTCATACTTGTGATAGACGGAAATCGCCAGTTTTGGTTTGTGGGTGCGAATTGTATTCGCCGCACCCTTTAGGGCACTCAGTTCAGCACCCTCGATATCCATTTTGATAAAATCGACGTGTTCAAGTGCTTCACGGCGGTAGAGGTCATCAATACTCAGTGTTTCAATCACATCTGCAAACTCTCCTTCAGCCCCCACCTGGCTTGCTGGCCCTTTGTCGCGATAGCTTAGCTGCAGGTCGGATCTCTCCCACATTGGATGTTCGATAATATGGATCGCAGAATCATGCTGGGGATTGAGATTAAGATTCTGTCGCAAGATAGCAACATTGGAAGGGATGAATTCGAAGACATAGACTCTCCCAGCGCCTTTTTCCGCAAAATATAGCGCCGTATCGCCCCAGCATCCACCTCC
>NATW01000081.1 GCA_003094555.1 gamma proteobacterium symbiont of Ctena orbiculata | reverse complement strand
AACACCTTCACTTGTCTATGCAGCCCTGGGAGTTCCTGTTCGAGTTGTTTGATTCGCGTGGAAAATGCATCGAAACGTCCCTCAGCCTCAGCACGGGCCTTGGCCAATTCAGTCTCCTTTTGATGTGCCATCTCGAGGTTTTGTTCCAATTCGATCATCTGCTTCTTCAGCGACCAGACTCTTGCCGGATGTTCAGTGGCAATCCGCCAAGTGAGAATACCCTCCATCAGCCGTGCCATCTCTTTTTGTGGTGCCAGATCTCCACCCGCTCCGTGTTCTTTGATAATCCGTTTAATACGATTGATTCGTTCAATCCAGCCCTTCTCCTGGGGATTTGCGAGGGCATAGGGTGGCTCTTCCGTGGTCGCAACCTGGTCATAGAGTGTTTTTAACTGCTCTTTTTTCGCAACCACCTCTCTCAGATTCTCACCTTTCAGATGCTCATCAACACGGGGCAGTTTCTGGTTGTATGCCGTTTGTTGGTTATTCAGCATTGTCTGATAGGAGCTAATTTTTTCCCGCCACTGCTGTAGATTGCTCTCCATATGTCCCAAGTCCTGATAGTCCTGGAGACGTTCCTGAAAGGTATTTCCAGAGAGAACAAATGACAACAGTGAGCGCATTGCTGATTCCGAGTCGCCGGCGCCGGTGTCATCGCCCAACAGGTTGTCCGGGAACCCGCTATCCCGAACCTGGCTGAGCAGCTGATCCAACTGATCCAGCGAGGCGTCATAGGTTGCTATCGCATCACGATAGCCCTGTAATGATTGCTGCTCCGCCTCTAGCTGGGAGAGTACATAGGGAATGGCAAGCTTGGCTTCCAGTACAGCCGGATCGCTGGCATTGCGCCCGGCCAGGATCTGCCAGGGCGCCAGTGCCTGCTCCTGTTGACCCAGCTGGAGTGAGGCCCAGCCCAAACCCAGCAGCGCCTGACTGCTGGCAGGGCTGTTGAGGCGAACCCGTTGCAGTGCCTGTTGGGCATTCTCGGGTTGCTGTAGTTCCAACAGCAGATAACCCATGGCGAGATTTGCTCTATCCCGGATGGATTTTGCCTCAATGTCATCATTTTCATCGATTCCGCTACCGATCTCCCGGAGTAGAGCCAATCCCTGCTCCTGTTGATCAGTGCGCAGGTAGCCGATGGCCTGATTGAACCGGCCGTAGAGTGTCCATTCACTCTGTTGAGATATCTTGTTGAGGTCGGCAAGGGCGTCGGATTCGTTTTTTTGCAAAAGACCGATAAGGCCGCTCAAATGGTGTTTTTCATCACTGGCATCGGCTGCCAGTTGTTCACCGATCTGATTCAAGGCGCTTTTTGCGGCGCCCATGTTACCCCGGCGGTGGCGGGATTTACCCAGTTGTAACCAGGCGCGATTCATCACTTGCGGAGATTCGCTGTTTTGTAGAATTCGATTGAACAGCGCTTCTGCTGTATTTGGCATGCCATAGGCAAGATAGAGTCCACCGAGAAGTAACTCGGGTTCATCTGCATAGGCCTGCATCAAGCCCTGTTTTCTGGCAGCAAGGATGCGAACTATTGCCGGAAAGTAGTTCTGCTGATAGAGCTGGAACAGGGCATCGCCATAATGCAGGTCACGCAGTTCCTCTGGTTCACCAGTACGGATATCCGCGGTAGCGCAGAGTGGTATGGCGAGAGAGAGCGTGAGTAGGAGGCGGGAAGTCAGGCCAGGTAGCACCCCTATCACTCCCACTCCCGGACTTCGAAGTCCGGCTGTTGCAAGGCGACACTGTCAACGATCTTTAACTCCAGATATTTCGGGCCGATCCCTTTGTTGAAACTGACAGTCGCGCCCCGTTTGTAATCTCTTCCCTTCGGACCGACCCCGGTGAAGAAGGCAACCAGTTCATGCTCGCCTGCCTTTAGATTTCCCAGATAGAGCCGTTGCACACCCCCCCGTTGCAGGGCCTTGACCTCGCGTTCTGTATAGAGGTGGTTGGTGAGCTCCTTGTTATCGATATGCAGTTGCACAGAGTCAAGCTTGAAGTAGTTGCCGATATCCAGGGAGAGGAAGATGGATACCTGTGTATTTCCCGGGAATAGTAGTTCCTCCTCCAGGATGAAGAGTTCGCGATTGAGTTGGATAACAGCCTTTTTCAGATCCTCGACCTGTGTATCAAGTCCCTTACCCTTATCATTCATGGGCTCAGCAGAGAGAGAGAAACCGAGGCAGCACAGGAGTAGAATTGCATTTCGGATTAAGGTCTTCAAGATATTGATTCCCAGAACATTTTAAGCAGCATCATGAAACAATAAATCTATATGAATTAATGCGTTGCGTTTGCGATCATAGTCACAGGTTGAAATGTAAAGTTGGTATTTTATGCCCAAATGTCATGATAGGTTATGTGAATTATATTCGCCACACACTCGGCATTGTAATGATAATGCCCGGACCGGCTAAAGACTAGTGGACAATTTATGTGACTATGTAATTGAATTTGTTATGTTTTGTATTTATTAAATTGAGTCTGCAGGTGGTGTCGGTATTGGATGCCTGCGGATAAACATCGAGGATCGATCTTGATAGTCAACTTGCGTACTGCTTTTTATATCATCCTGTTGGGATCTCTTCCCTGTTACCCGGCACACGCCGAGAGTGGACACGTCGATCCATTCCATGTTCGCAATATGAACCCGTTTACTCAGATCTTTGGTCTGCCGACGGCCAGCTCATCCCATCTCCTGGCCAGGCATGAATCCTATCTGCAGTTGAATGGGGATGTGGCCAACAATTCCATACAAAGTGACTCTGATGGCGAGCGGATCAGGCTGGATGGGGAGACCTACAGGATGGCACTCATATGGAAGCGGGGGATTGCCGAGGATTGGCAGATTGGAATTGAACTGCCATACCTGATTCATTATGAAGGCGCGATGGATGGCATGATTGAGAATTGGCACGATATCTTCGGATTGTCCAATGCAGATCGTGAAGACTGGCCCAGAAATCGCCTGGTGTATCGTTATGAAAATAACGAGGGTGAGCAGGTGCTGGTCAATCGAAACCGGAATGGGGTAGGGGATCTGGTGCTCTCCCTATCCCATGCACCGGCATGGGATCTCGGCGGCCACAGGCGAATAGCCCTGCATGCAAGCCTCAAGCTGCCTACCGGAGATGCGGATGAACTGCTGGGAAGCGGGTCTGTGGACCTGGCGCTCTGGGTAAGCGGCTGGGAGCAGAGAAGCGTCTGGCGCTGGCCGCTGGAAATCTATGCGCAGGCGGGGGTCCTGCTAAAAGGCGAAGCTGATCTATTACAGGATTTACAGCGGGATGTGGTTTTTTTCGGTACCTTGGGGCTAGGTTGGCGAGCATATAACTGGTTGGATCTGAAGGCACAGGTCGATGCCCACTCTTCCCATTTTGACAGCGATCTTGATCAACTCGGTGGGGCTGCCTTGCTGCTGACGGTTGGCGGCTCAATCCACCTGGATGGGGATTCCCGGCGTATCGATATCTCAATCGGGGAAAATCTCACCACCGATACGGTGCCGGATTTTATGATTAATCTGGCCTATGTACACGATTTTGACTTCGTGCAAAAACCCTAGGTCCGTGCAGTGCATGCAACATATCAGAGCCTGATACTACATGTTGCTATCTGCAATCGAGGTTCAAGGTGCAAGGTTATTCAAGTGAGGTTATTGCGGGACCTTAGCGTCAGCATAAGCAGTATGCATCCTGCCAAGATGAAGGGAATGCTCAACAATTGTCCGGTGTTTACCCAATGATCCATAGTATAGGCCGCCTGTTTATCCTTGACGAACTCAATCGCGAACCTTGAACTGAATACGCTGACCAGGAAGACACCAAACAAGAATCCCGGTGTAGGGGGTTTTTTACTGCGTTGGTAGAGGATCAATAAGAGCAGGAAAATTGTGGCATAGGCGATGGCTTCATAGAGTTGAGCCGGGTGTCTCGGCAAGTTATCGATGCGCTTAAATACGATCGCCCAAGGCAGCGACGTTTCCACGCCGTAGATCTCTGAGTTGAACATATTGCCTAGGCGTATGAAAACCCCGGCGAGGGCCGTGGGGATGGCGAATCTGTCCAGCAACCAGAGATAGGATTCCGATGTCTGACGTTTATACAGATAGAGGGCTAGCATGACCCCCAAACCACCCCCATGGCTTGCCAGGCCCCCCTCCCAGATTGCAAGCATCTTCAATGGGTGGGTGAGATAATAGGCAGGATCGTAGAAGAGGCAATGTCCCAGCCGGGCACCGACAATGGTGCCGATCACCAGGTAGAGTGAAAGTCGCTCAAGGGATTGGGTATCGCGTCCCTCGCGCTGGTAGATCCAGTGGATGATTTGGTATCCCAGTAGGTAGGCGGTTGCGAAGAGTGCGCCGTACCATCGGATATCGATGCCGGCAAATGAGAAAAGCGTGGGATCAGCGTTCCAGATGATGTAATCGTGAGCCAATTGCTCCATCCTGCTCAAGAGGCCCCAATTCAACTATATGATTGGATTGAATGCAGTCAAGCTATCCAACATGGTGTTATTGCCAAGGCTGGTACCGAACAGGGTGTTGAACTGACCCTGTTCACCATGTAGTGCCAGGTAGTTCAGCGCCACGGTCAGCACCAATTGATTGACGTTGTTGGCAGCCGGACTGGAACCGTTGTCCACTGAACCGTCGGCGGAAAAGTAGCCGATCTGCTGATGTTGCAGCTGTTCATCGGCGGAAGCCCCCGCAAGCACCGGTTGCCCCCCGGGATTGTATACCAGGAAGAAGGATGCGGCAGTGGATTGGTTGTCACCGGTCCAGACTCCCTTGCCACGCCCATCTGCTGAGTTGTCGATGGTACCGTTGCTGGAGACCGAGCCGTCACTGAAGACATAGAGCATCAGTGGCATACCGATGCGCGCCGCGTATTCAATGCAGGCACCCATGCAGCGTCCGGCTCGCAGATCACGGACCTCACCCACGGCACGGTCGCCGGTGTGGTAGTCGTAACCGCCCATGGTGATGGTGCCGGCACCGGCATAGCCGTTGATGACCAGTTTCATGACCGATGCGGTCTTGCGGAACTCGCCGTCGTTGTCGAACTCATCCTGGGTGAAGATCGGACCGATGATGTCGGTGTCGGCGGTAACATCGAGGGCGGCTGGATCACCATAGCGGTCCACCAGGTCGGCACTCTTGACATAACCGCAGCGAATCAGCTCTTTGACCACATCGTCGGTGGTGATGCCGGTATTGACACTATTCAGCTTCATATCGGAGATCCGCTGTATCGCTTCCATAACCGCAACGGCATCGGCCTGATCGAACATGCCCACCAACTTACCGGTATCCACCAGGCCGGTCGTGTCGCTGGGCCGGTCGACCTTGGTGGGACGCACGGCGGGGTCGATCTGATCCGCCGGGGCCACTGAATTACCGCCGGAATCGGAGCTGCGGGATCCTATCAGGGTCAACAATTCACCGTCGGCACCGCAGCGGTTGATGGCATACATGGGATTATGGGGATTGTTGCCGGTGTCGTTCTCCGACCGGGCCGGTATGATGGCCCCATTGATGCTGGCGCGATTGACTGCCGATACCTTTTCCAGGATGCCGCGCAAAAAGGCGCTGTCCGAATGGAAGGCGAGGCCCAGCTCAGTGTTGATGAAGTCACTCAGTCCGCTATCCGGGTTGGTGATCGGTGGCACCATGTCGCCCGGCAGGCCGAGACGGTTGTAACCGGCAGTGGTGAGAAAGTCGAATTGGCCACCCTGGCCTCCCGTCAGTACATTGGAGCCGGCGATATTGGCCCCGCCTGCAAGATCGAAGCAGATAAAGGGGATCTTACCGCCACCGAGGGTATCTATGCCGCAGATGTTCTTCAAGGCCTCCAGATCGGATGAGAGGGCGGCCCTGGCTTCGCCGGGGTTGGCGAACAGGCCGAAGAGTGAAGGGGTGGTGACAGCGCCCAAGCCTGCCATCAGACCCTGACGAATAAAATCCCGGCGTGTCACCGGACGTGGATGATCCGGGTATAGCAGCGGGGCATCAGGAGAGAGGTTCTTCACTTTTCTGCGCATGATATCTTTACCGTTTGTCACACAGACTATTAACTGAGGCGTATTGCCTATCCATTAAAACCATGACCTATTGGAGTAGCACAACGGCGCTACCAAGCAGCGAGGCACAGGCAGCTTTGGTCGCCTTTTCCGTGCGGTCCGCTTCACATGTGCCGCTACACCTGGCCAGTCCCACGCTACCTGTCAACAGGTTCATCAGTTCGCCCTCAACCAGAGATGGTGCAGGTTGGGTGGACAACTGCTCACCCATGAACTGACTCATCAATGGCGCGACCACCTGGCTCTGCCAGGTGGCGCTCTGAATGTCATTGGCATTGGTGTTGAAGTCGAAACCGGGAAACATCGCGGCACGCAGTGTGGTGTCGTCAACCATTGAACTGCAATACTCAATCGCCAATTGTGATACCGCCACTTGATGGGACGAGAGGAATCCATTGATATCTTCCGACGATGGCAGCTGCTGCCTGATCGTGGTATAGGTGGTCTGTACCGATTCCAGGGAGGGGCTGACACCCGTCAGCGATGCCATGGTGGCGTTTATCTCATCAAAGGTGCGGAGTCCGATCTCGGATACAGGTTCACCATCGGCCGGTTCCGCCGGAGGCAGTACAGCCGGTTCGGTGTAGACGTTGGTATGTGATCCCAGCCGCTCGAAGGTGAGGAAAAACTCGTCGCTATCGGAACCCTTCTCGGAGGGGATGGTGGTTGCCATGGTCGACAGTAACTGACCATTGGCCGTGTATTCGCTGTCATTGATGGTTGTCGCCAAACGTGCGTAGGCCTGTCCCACGGCTGCCTCTTTGCCATTGATACCGATACGCATGCCCTCGAGTGGGATTGAACCCGGCATGACGCTTTCGTCCAGGCTGATAAACTTGGGTTGACGGAAAAGATAGCTGTAGTTGTCGTACTGGCTGACCTCAAACATGACATAACTCTGAGGCAGATTGAGCAGGTCGGTGACATTGAAGAGTAAGAAATATTTCTCACCCACACCGGCATCGAAATTCTGTTTGACCTGCTCTGCATTCAGTGCCCGGTTGTGGATCGCCAACAAGCGTATCTTGCCTGCCCAGGGTCGGTCGCTGGAGGCCTCATTGCCCAGTACCAGGGCATAGCTGTCATCCCAATCGTTCAGATTGCCGGGGGCGGTTTCGTCAAGGTCGTCGGTAAACACCCCATCCACATACAGGCGTCGCCCGTTTTCAGGATCGAAGGTGGCCACCACATGCTGTTCTGTCGCCTGCAGATCTTCATCATCGTCAGAGGTGGAGTGGGCGGGTTCGCCATTACCGTCGGTGGTGCTGGAACGATGCAGGTGGTTGTAGTTGTAGAGGGTCTGACCGAGGGTGACGTTACGCACATCGGTACCGGCAGAGTAGCTGATAATCCGCGCGGGTCCCTCCTGGGTGACATTGGCTGGAACCACCCAGGCCTCAACGGTGTATTCACCGGTGGCTTGAATCAATTGTGAGATCTTGCGGCTGTCACCGGTACTGCCTTGGGCCTTACCATCGCTAAAGTCGAGGCCCCAGCCCTCAACCCAGGTGACCCCGCCACTGATACTCAGGTTGATAGCGGGATCGACGCCACTGGTGTCGTAGGCGATACTGCCGCTACCTGTCTTGAACTCAAACAGAGCGATGACGGCGTTCTCGTAGCGGCTGCCACCACTGGCCACGGTCCCTTCCGGAAGACTCAAGGCGCTGCTCACCACCAGTGCCGGGTCGATGGGGGTGGGTGAGATATTGCTGGCCATCTGGTCAATGGCGCCCTGCATCTCCAGGGAGTTGGCGGTGCAGTCGTCCCAGCAGTTGTGGAGTTCGATCAGACGTTGTACCAGGCGGGAGTTGGCCGGCGTATCCAGATCGATCGAGGTCTTGACTGCGGTATAGGCAACACTACTGTCCGCAGTGGCGAAGAAGGGCGACTGTGGGGCGGCTGCATCTTCGACATGACATTCTGAACAGTAATCTGTCAGCAACGGGTGTACATAGGTTGCAAACAGGCTGGGATCGTCGGGAAAGGCCTTGCTTTCGCCGATAACCTTGTTGGGTGGTGCTTCGAGTTCGATTTGCCGTCCACCACCGGCACCGTCGCCTACCCAGGATTCTATATAGTTGGTGATGATGGTGGCGCAAGCAGAGTCACTGGCCTCCCAGCAGTTATGTCCATTCGCAACCTTGGTGACCAGGGAGGATTGGTCCGGTTCCGCTCTGTTGACATGGGGATTGGCCGCCTCGTAGGCCTGATTGACATCATCTTCACGCACGAATAGCGGTGCCTGACCCCCGGCATTGTGGCAGGAGCCGCAGCGATTTTCCGCCCGCAGGGGTTCCCATACACTCACCCGGAAGCCTTGGATGTCAGAGGTGCGGGCGGCAGGTCCAGTGTAAGTACTGGTGGAAACCGTGGTGGGTTGGAGGCTTTCGGTACTGACTCCGTCCTGACAGCCCTGTATGCCGAAGATTGTGGATACGGAAAGGGTGATGGCGATTAATCTTCCCACCCATCCATCATGCTGTTGTGTGTTGTTCTGCATGGTCACTGACTCAATCCCCTGCGCAATAGACGGCGGTTTCAGCGAATACGCGTTTCATGTTGTAGTCGGTTTTGAAGCTGCTGGTGATTTCTGCGATCCGGGTGCGATCGGCGCTGTCCACGGGCGCGCGCAGGCAGACTGCCTGGAAGGCCTTGGTGACCTGGCATTCGGCGAATGCATGCGAGTTGGCTAACTCCTCACCCATGGATTTGGCGCCTACTCCGGACCCAGGCAGGTTGGGATCCCAACCCAGCACTGAATTCGGCCCCTCCCGCCAATAGTTATCCCATCGGTCATCAGGCGTGATATAGCCATTCTTGAAGACACTGCTGTTGATCAGATATTTGGGCTGCACGCTGTCGGGGGTGTAGACAAGGCGGCCTCCCTCCATGTCGTCTTCGGGATACTCGTAGTCATAGTAGGCGTAGGCCTGGGCCAGGGGCGCCATGCCGGCATGGCATCCCAGGCAGTTGTTGAACCATACCCGGCTATCCCCCCCGGGACTGCGGGAGGCGTCCTGACGGATCCGGTCTGCGGGTCGTGTCGGGTCCTTGATCTCCTCAAGCACCTTGCACATGTGATTGAGCAGGGTGAAACTGAACATGGCCCGATTGGTGCCGTCGATGAAAAACGCCCTGGCGGCAGCGCGGGTGCTGATGACCCCGGCGGTCCCTTCCACAGGTAGACCTGTCACGCTCGACTGTGTGGTTTGTTGTAGGACATCCTTGAGGTTCAGGCCCTGGCTCTCCATGGCCTCATAGTGGTCGTTATTGCTGTTGGAGTAGGCAGGTGCATTGCTACCCACATACAGGATGTCTGCGGAGAGGAGCTGGTTGAAAGGTACCTCATCTCTCACCATACCGATGACGGTGGCGCTATAGTCATTCAGCGCTGCGAAGGGTGTCATCTCCTCGTTGGTCCAGGGGGTGGCCCAGTTCTTCAGTGTGACATTGTAGAAATCGGGATGCTCGGTGGCGAGCATGGCAGCTGCCAGGGGATCATTATTGGTTTCTATTTCTGTGACCATTTGCGCCAGGGTGGCAGTAGACGGTGGCACGCCGGCAATCCGGTCGTGTATGCGTTTTGCCTGTTCGCGGGGCCCTGCCGAGACCATGACACTGAAGAGAGCGAGCAGAGTGAGAGTTAGAAACAGCTGTGGTTTATTAGGAAGCAAAATACTATCTTTGTACTGACCCTGAAATGACATGATGAACGTGCCCCTGTAACCATCTTTGTGACTTACCTCGAAGCTGCCTTCGAGCCACATGTATCGTTTCCTTTCTTCTATATCTTTCCCAATTTTTGTCAATCCGAAGTGGTGAATACGTGACCTCTGTTTTTTCAGGGTGTGAACTCGCGCACTGATTGGTCACTTCGATGAGGTAGACTCTCAAGTCCATGATTTTACTAGTCGATAGCACGAGTCAATACTCGTCCTGAGCAGTGTTTGATGATGTCCTCTGGTTGCACCTTGGGCGGGTGGACGGACGGGGCAGGCACACACGGCTCGATCAGATCTTAAAGATCGGATTTCCAGGAGGATCCAAGCTACAGATGAAACTGGTTAATCCCATAATGATGCTTCCAAGTCTGTTTGCCCTGTTGCTCATCCTCGGTCTGTATGGATGCGGTGGTGGAAGCAGCCAGGAACAGGATCCGGTAGTTGTGGATTACCCTGTGGCGTATGTGAAGCGTCCGATTACAGAGACGACCAACACCGACATCCGCGTCAGTCAGTTCAGCGAGGCGGGTGGAGACCTCTACCTGAAGGACTACGCTGCAGCTGGGGCTGAAGAGCTCAACCTGACAGGATCGGTAACTGATGGTGAGGGTGATGTCAGGGATGTCAGTGTCTCATTTGACGGAACCAAATTACTCTTTTCTCTCAGGCTCCCCCTCATCGAGGATGCCGAGCCCGAAGATCAGCCGACATGGAATATCTGGGAGTATGACATTCCCAGTGAATCCTTGAGTCGCGTCATCGTTTCGGATATCACTGCGGAAGACGGGCATGACCGCTTTCCTCAATATCTGCCCGACGGGCGTATCGTCTTCTCTTCCACCAGACAGCGCCTTGCCAAGGCTCGATTACTGGATGAGGGCAAGCCCCAATATCTCGCCATGGAGCGGTCGGTTGACGAGCCCGCCATGGTGCTGCATGTCATGAACAGTGACGGTACCAATCTCACGCAGATCTCGTTCAACCGCAGCCATGACTTCTCTCCCAGCGTTCTCGCCAATGGCCAGGTTGTGTTCAGTCGCTGGAACAATGCCGATGGCAACAATGCCATTCATCTCTACCGCATGAATCCTGATGGCACTGAGATGGAGCTGCTGTACGGATTGAACAGCCACGATTCCGGAACCGGAGGCAGCACGGTGCAGTTTCTGCGTCCTATCGAGATGCCGGACGGCCGTATTCTGGCACTGGTGTTGCCTTTCGATGGTACCAATGAGGGCGGCGACCTGGTGCTGATAGACAGTACCAACTATGTGGACAACGACCAGCCTACATGGGAAAACATGGGTCTGACCGGCCCGGCGCAGTCTCAGGCGACCACCCTCCAGGTCACCACTGACGGGAGTCTGTCGAGGGGGGGGCAGCTGCGCAGCGCCTACCCAATGTTCGACGGGACGGATCGAATGGTGATCAGCTGGAACCAGTGTCGGGCCTTGGAAGAGGATGTCATCGTTCCCTGCACAGAGGAGCGTCTCGCCAATCCCGATACAGAAGCTGCACCACCTCTCTACGGCCTGTTTATCTATGACGGTGATGAGGGGACCCAGCAACCGATCGTCAAGCCGCAAGAGGGCATCATCTACACAGATGCGGTGGTGGCGGTGGCGCGTAGCGTGCCGACTATTCGCCACGACAAGACTGCAGGTATCGATCTTGATCCGACCCTGGTGTCAGATCAGGCCGGGTTGCTGCATATTCGCAGCGTCTACGACCTGGACGGGGTTGACGTGGCAGATCCCGACATCGCTACCCTCGCCGATCCGGCACAAACACGGGCAGATCAACGTCCGGCAAGGTTTCTGCGCCTGATCAAGCAGGTAACCATACCCGATGATGATGTGCTCGATTTTCCCAACAGTGCGTTTGGCGCAACCACCCAGTTTGGTATGCGCGAGGTGATTGGTTACACACCCATCGAACCCGATGGATCGGTACAGGTGAAGGTACCTGCCAATGTACCCGTCAGTTTCAGTATCCTGGATGCGGCTGGACAGCGGGTCGATCAACCCCATACATTCTGGCTCCAGTTCAGGCCGGGAGAGGTGGTGACTTGTGGTGGTTGTCATGCTGCGGACAGTCCGCTTACCCATGGACGTTTGAGTGCCGCGCCACCCAGTGTCAACAGTGGCGGTACAGCCAGTGGTGTACCCTTCCCCAATGCCAATCCTGAGCTTTGGAGCGATTTCGGCGAGACCATGGCACAGACACGCAATCGTCTTCAGTGCAGTGCCAGTGCTTGTGATCCCAGCATGGACTTGTTGTTTACCGATGTCTGGACCGACCCGGCCATGCGGGAGCCGGATGCGGAGTTCAGCTATCGCTACGCAGATCTGGAAACCCAGTCACCCATGAGTGACCCTGTCTGCAGCAGCGATTGGACTGTGTTTTGTCGTGCGGTGATACATTACGAAGATCATATTCATCCCTTATGGTCTCTACCGCGACCGGTATTCGATGCCACGGATACTCAAATCGATGACCATACCTGTACCCTGTGTCATGATACGGACGATGACGGTGTGACCGTGGTGCCGGATGGTCAACTGGATCTGACGGATGGTGCATCCGAAGACGAGCCTGATCACTTCGCCGCCTATCGGGAGCTGCTCTTTAGCGACAACGAGCAAGAGGTGGTAGATGGTCTTCTGGTTGATGTTCTGGTGCCGCAATTGGATGAAAATGGCCAGCAACTCTATGAAACCGATGAGAACGGTGCATTGGTACTGGATACAGATGGCAATCCGATTCCACTACCTGACGTGCCGGTGCAGGTGCCTCCCTCGATGCAGGCGGGTTCAGCAAGTGGCGGCCGTTTCCTAAGCTTGTTTGATCCAGGTGGTGTTCATGCGGGTTATCTGAGTGATGCGGAGAAAAAACTGATTACTGAATGGCTTGATATAGGCGCTCAGTATTACAATGACCCCTTCATGGCACCAGTGGATGATTGAGTTTGAGATTTTTTAGGTTAAAGCGGTACCTGTGGACGAGCTGGTTATTGATCTGGCTGATGCCTGCAATCTGTTTAGCGGATGAAGAGTATCTACGGGTTCAGGTGACGGCCCCCTACATCGAAATGCACACAGGACCGGGGGACACCTATCCCATCGTCCAGGTGGCGGAAAGGATGGAGTGGGTCGAGATTCGAAAGCGTCGTACCGATTGGTTCCAAGTGGTCACGCGCCGGGGCCGATCGGGTTGGGTCAGCCTTGAACAGATGCGCCGCACCCAAACCTCGGATGGAGAGCCGCTGCAGCTGGCATCCTATTCACAGGACGACTTCAGGGACAGGGATTGGGAGTTCGGTTTCTATGGGGGTGACATGGAGGGCGCCACCTTACTTGGCTTGTATGGCGGTTACTCGTTCAATGAAAATCTCTCCACTGAACTCAGTTTTTCCCAGGCCTTGGGGGATTTCTCAAGCGAATACATGTTTGACGTCAACCTGCTTTCCCAACCCTTTCCCGAGTGGACCTACAGTCCCTTCTTCACTTTGGGAGGGGGCGTGATTCGTACCGAGCCCAAGTCCACATTGGTTCAGGCTGAGGATCGCACCGACACTACGGCCCATGTAGGCGTTGGCTTACGTGTCTATCTGACGCGGCGTTTTTTTCTGCGTGGAGAGTTTCGCCACTACACCGCATTTACCAGTCGTGAAGACAACGAGGAATTTGACCAGTGGAAAATCGGACTCGGTTTCTTTTTCTGAACCCAGCGCTGCTTGTGATGGCGTGGATCATGATGCCTTGCATGGCAGCAGAACCTATCGGAGAGGGCCTGCGTGAGGAGTTGCTTATTGAGCCTGAGATTGCACGCAGGGAGATCGTGGAACCCGAAATCGATACCGAGGACTTCGAGATAGGGTTCTATGTCGGGCTGATGAGTATCGAGGATTTCGGTACCAGTGGTGTGTTTGGCGCCCGCTTCGCCTATCACCTCACGGACTCCATATTCGTTGAGGCGGCGGTCGGCACAACCGAGGCCAATGAGACCAGTTTTGAACTCCTGGGTGGTGATATTCAGCTGCTCACCGATGATGAACGTGACTTTACCTATTACAACCTCTCGGTGGGGTACAACCTGCTTCCCGGTGAGGTGTTTTTGGGAGGCAAGTATGCCTTCAACAGTCAGTTCTATCTGATTGGCGGTGCCGGTAGCACCCGCTTTGCAGGGGATGATGAGTTTACTGTCAACTTGGGTGCGGGCTATCGCCTCTTGATCAATGATTGGCTGACCCTGCATCTCGATGCCAGGGATCATATGTTTGAATCAGACCTGTTGGGTGAATCGAAGACAATTCACAACTTCGAGCTGCACACTGGCCTGACCTACTTCTTTTGAGGGAATGATGATGTTAAGTAAACGCCAGATACGAAGTCGATTGCACCAGCTGATCCTGGCCGGCCTGTTATCCATGGCTTGTGGCTTTGCCGCTGCAGCCAATCAGACGCCCATGGCTCCAGATTTCACCCTCAAGAGTCGCGAGGGGGTGAATATAAAACTGAGTGAGCTGAGAGGCCAGGTGGTGATGGTTAATTTTTGGGCATCCTGGTGTGGTCCCTGTCGTCAGGAGATGCCCCTGTTGCAGCAGTTGTTCGATCGCTATCAATCCCTGGGATTTTCCTTGCTGGGGGTGAATGTGGATGAAGACAAGAAGGCTGCGGACAAGATGTTGAGCGATCTGCCGGTGAGCTTCCCCATCCTCTACGATGACCGTAGCCAGGTGAGTAAGGAGTACCAGGTTAAAGCGATGCCGAGCACCTTCATGGTCGACAGGGACGGGCGGATACGTTATCTGCATAAGGGATACAAACCTGGCTACGAGGAAGAGTACCAACAGCAGATCCGTAAGCTGCTGCGTGAGTAATCATTGAATTAAATGAAAACGATGCAATATAGAATCTGCCGGTTGCTGTGCTTGCTGTCCGTTCTCGCCATCACGGGATGCAGTATAGAGCCCTGGGTGCAACCCTATGAACGGGCTCATCTGGCCGACCCGATCATGAGCTTTGATCGTGACCCTGTCGCGAGCACCTATCGGCACCATGTCTATCAGACCCGTGAGGCGGCACGCGGTGCCGAGGGTGGCGGTGGAGGGGGATGTGGCTGTAACTAGTCTCACTACCATGCGCGGTCCTGCTTCTACTGTTCCATGGCTGATACCCGGGCAGGGCTATATCGCCCTGGTGATGGCGATACTGCTATTGATGAGCAGTGTGACGTTACAGGCCACGGTTCTCCCTGAAGATCGGGCGGATGTCATGTATCACCGTTACGATGGCGGCGGAGTCGAAGTGGATGGGCCGTCGATCCTGGTACGTAAATCCTTTTCCGGGAATATCTCCCTGAATGCCAACTACTATATCGACTCCATCTCGAGCGCATCGGTGGATGTGATCAGCATGGCGTCGCCCTATACGGAGGAACGCACTGAAACCAGCCTGGCGATGGACTATCTGCACAATAAGACTTTGATGAGTCTGGCGGTAACCCGCAGTGACGAGAGTGACTACCAGGCTGAGACCAGTAGCGTTTCCGTCAGCCATGATATGTTTGGTGATCTGACAACCGTGTCTCTCGGATATGCGGTGGGTAACGACGATATCAGCCGTAATGGAGACAGTGACTTCGGTGAATCCCTGAAGCGCCAGAACTACCGCATCGGTGTCAGCCAGATATTGACCAAGGAGAGTATTCTCGATATCAACTGGGAGACAATCACCGACGAGGGATATCTGAACAATCCCTATCGCTCCTACCGCTTTCTCGATCCCCTCAGCGCGAATGGCTATGGTTTTCAGGCCGAGCGCTATCCAAGTACACGAACCAGCAACGCCCTGGCCTTGCGACTGAAATACTATCTTCCCTATCGCGCCGCTCTGAGCGGTGAATACCGCTATTTCAACGACACCTGGGGCATCGGTGCCCACAATCTGGAGTTTGCCTATACCCACCCCCTGGAGAAGGACTGGGTGATCGATGTGCGTTACCGTTACTACACCCAGAACGCGGCCGATTTCTACAGCGATCTCTTCTCACGCCAGAATGAGCAGAATTTTCTGGCCCGGGACAAAGAGTTGAGCACTTTCCAGAGCCACACTGTCGGATTCACGGTGAGTTATGATTTTCACCCCCAGAAATGGCAGTTTATCGATAACGGCAGCCTTAATCTCTCCCTCGACCTGATCCGCTTCAATTATGACGATTTCCGTGATATCACCGGGGGCGGTGTTGCCGGTGAGGAACCCTTCTACTCATTTACCGCGAATGTGATCAAGGCCTATCTTTCGGTCTGGTATTGACTGGGTAGGGGGTAGGGTGGGGCCCTGCCCCACCAGGGCGTAGATGATAGGCCGGAATCAAACCGGAAGTTCACATAAGCCTGCTTATTTTCCCCTTCTGTGTCATAATCGGCCGCTGATTTTAACTGCGGGCAGGATCTGCCTGTCGGACACTGTTTTGGCCCGAATGAGAGGATAGTTGAAATGAGTTTTTTTATATCTGACGCCTTGGCGGAGGCACCGGCCGCTACGGAGCAGGCGAGTGCCATTACCGGACTGCTGCCTTTGGTGATTTTTGGCGCGGTACTTTATTTCTTGATGATTCGTCCCCAGGTAAAGCGCCAGAAGGAGCATAAAAAGATGGTTGAAGCCCTGGCCAAGGGGGATGAAGTCGTCACTACCGGCGGCATGGCGGGTAAAATATCCGATCTTGGGGAGAACTTTCTCCTGCTAGAGATATCAGATGGAACCGCGGTTAAGATACGCAGGCAGGCCGTTGACTCGGTATTGCCCAAGGGATCCCTTAAAGAGCTTTAGCCGATAGTGTGTGAATCCACTTCTCTCTAGTACTAACATTTTGAAACTACGATGAACCAATACCCACTTTGGAAGAACCTGATGGTTTTGATCTTGGTCCTGATCGGCGGGTTGTTCGCCCTGCCGAACATATTCGATCAGGACCCATCCATGGAGATCTCCGCGCAACGTGATGCCACTATCGACCAGACGACAGAGTCACGAGTACAGAAGGCGCTGGGTCAGGTGGGTATCGAGGCTAAGGGCGTGGCGCAGAATAATGGCAAGCTTCTGGTGCGATTCAAGAATTCAGAGGATCAGCTGAAGGCGATGGATCAGATTGCCGCGGAACTGGGCGAGAACTATACACCGGCATTGACCCTCTCTCCCGATCTACCCGACTGGCTGGTCGGCTTGGGGGCCGAGCCGATGTATCTCGGACTCGACCTCAGAGGCGGTATTCATGTCCTCATCGATGTGGATATGGAGGCGGCGATTGAGCAGGCGGCTGAGCGCTACAGCAGCGATATCAGAACCCTGTTGCGGGAGAACAAGCTGCGCTATATCCGTATCAGCCGGGAAAACGACCAGGTATTGGTGAAGTTCAATAATGTGGAAAAGCGAGACCAGGCATCTGACCTGATCGGTAATGAGTTTCGCTCCCTGAATCTCGAAAGTTTTGATGAGGCGGACGCCTTTCTGATTCGCGTATCCCTCTCCCCGGTGGAGAAGCAGGAGGTACAGAAGTTCGCCCTGCAGCAAAATATCACCACCCTGCGTAATCGCGTCAATGCGTTAGGCATTGCCGAACCCTTGATTCAGCAACAGGGTATAAGACGGATCGTGGTGCAGCTTCCCGGTGCCCAGGATCCGGCAAAACTGAAAGAGATACTGGGTGCCACCGCAACCCTGGAGTATCGCCTTGCCGACACCGAGCACAGCGTGGAGGATGCGGTGAACGGACGTATACCGCCAGGCTCCAATCTCTATCGCGAACGTGACGGGCAACCGGTGTTATTGAAAAAACGGGTGATTGTCACGGGTAACCAGATTGTGGACGCCTCATCCGGCTTGGATCAACAGACCGGTCAACCGGCCGTGTTTGTCAGTCTTGACGGGGTGGGCGCGAAGCGCATGCGGCGCATGACCAATGAGAACGTGGGCCAACCCATGGCGGTGGTGTTCATCGAAAATCGTGTCACCACCCGGATGGTGGACGGTGAGCCGGTGAAGGTGAAGAAGCGGGTTGAAGAGGTGATTTCAATCGCCACTATCAGGGAACCCTTCGGCAGGCGCTTTCAAACCACAGGGCTGGATACCACCGAGGAGGCCAGGGACCTGGCGTTGCTGCTTCGGGCAGGCGCTCTGGCCGCACCCATAGAGATCGTCGAAGAGCGGACAATCGGCCCCAGCCTGGGCCAGGACAGTATCGATCAGGGCTTCAAATCGGTGATGATCGGGCTGACCCTGGTGATGATATTCATGGCTATCTACTATCGGGTTTTCGGTCTGGTTGCGGATCTGGCGCTGGTCATGAACCTGGTCCTCATCGTCGCGATTCTCTCCATGCTGCAGGCCACCCTGACCCTCCCCGGCATCGCCGGTATCGTCCTTACCGTAGGTATGGCGGTGGATGCGAATGTCTTGATATTCCAAAGGATCCGCGAGGAGATTGCCAATGGCAACTCCCCCCAGGCGAGCATACAAGCCGGTTATGAGAAGGCCTTCTCCACCATCATCGATGCCAACATCACCACCCTGATCGCGGCAGTGGTGCTGTTCAGTTTCGGTACCGGGCCGATCAAGGGCTTTGCAGTCACACTGGCAATCGGTATCTGTACCTCCATGTTCACCGCCATCATCGGCACCCGTGCGGTGATCAATCTGATTTACGGTCGTAAACGTGTGAAAGCGCTGGCGATCTAAGGAATCCTGTTATGCAGATCTTTAATAAACGTTACGATTTGATGGGTAAGCGCAACATCGCGCTGATCCTGTCCGGGATACTTATTTTGATCGCCCTGGGCGCCATCATTGTGCGCGGACTCAACTTGGGTATCGACTTCACTGGCGGTACCCTGGTCGAGGTCGGCTATCCGCAGGCGGTTGAACTCCCGGTTGTGCGCGAGGCGTTGACCAAGGATGGTTTCGGTGATGCGGTGATTCAACACTTCGGTACCTCGAAGGATGTGTTGATCCGGCTCGCGCCCCGCGACGATATTGAGAGTGCAGTGGTGAGTGACCGTGCCTTCAGCGCCATGCAGGGGATTGATCCGGGTGCCGACCTGCGCAGGGTTGAGTTTGTCGGTCCTCAGGTGGGGGATGAGCTGACTGAGGATGGCGGTTTGGCCATGCTGTACGCCCTGATCGGCATCTTGATCTATGTGGGATTGCGATTCGAGTACCGATTTGCGGTAGGTTCTGTGATCGCCCTGGTACATGATGTTCTGATTACCATCGGTTTCTTCGCACTGTTTCAGGTGGAGTTCGACCTCCCGGTGCTGGCCGCAGTGTTGGCGGTTATCGGCTATTCACTCAACGATACCATCGTCGTATTCGACCGTATTCGGGAGAACTTCAGAAAGATCCGCAAGGGTGATGCGGTGGAAATTATCAATACCTCAGTCAATCAAACCCTGTCCCGAACCTTGATAACGTCCGGCACCACATTGTTGGTTCTGCTTGCACTGTTTCTGTTCGGTGGTGAGATCATCCATGGTTTCGCACTGGCGTTGATAGTGGGTGTGGTGATCGGTACCTACTCCTCGATATATGTGGCGAGTAGCTCTGTGATCTTCATGGGGGTCAGTCGTGCAGACCTGATGCCGGTGCAGAAAGAGGATGGCGCCCAGGAGGAGACGCCCTGAGAGGCTGACTCCGTTTCAGGAGACTAGTTCTTTTTTGCTCGCAGTGCGTTTTTCAAGCTGCCTGAGGACAGGCCCTGCTCTTCCGTGGAGGCCAATGCAGGTGCGGCATCCGATTGCATTTCCAGTGAAAACTCCTGTAGACCATTCAACACATCACGCATGATCAATTCCAGGGCATGGTCACTCAATTTTTTTCTCTTTCTTGGGTTATTATCCATGTTCACCTTTCCACGGGAGTAGCAATTCAAAATCTTGTAAAGACACTGTTTTTTCAGTGTATTCACCCAAACTAACGGTTGTGAATAGGTATTCTTGAGGTGCTATTGCGTGGTTATGATGAATCTGTGAACCGGATTCTGGAGGATGGGAATTAAGCGGTCAGTTTGCTGTCGAGATGGGGCAGAATGCATTTCAGCATGGCATTGTGGACCTTGATATTCCCGGCGATGACATTGCCGGTTTCGAGATAGCGTTCACCGCCACCGATGTCCGTGACCAGTCCCCCCGCTTCTCTCACCAAGAGAGCGCCCGCGGCAAAGTCCCATTCACGCAGGCCGAGCTCCCAGAAACCGTCCATCCGGCCGGCGGCCACATAGGCGAAGTCGAGGGCGGCAGAACCGGGACGGCGCACCCCCGCACTCTCCTTGATCAGCCCCTTGAGCATCCCCATATAATTTTCCGTGAATCTGAAATCACGGTAGGGAAGGCCGGTACCCAGCAGGGCGCCGTAGAGGCCCTTGCGACCGGATACCCGAATCTTTTTGTCATTCAGCTGCGCGCCTTCACCACGGCAGGCGGTATACATCTCTTCGCTGACCGGATCGTAGACAACGCCAACCTCCAGGCGACCCTTGACCCTGAGTGCAATGGAGACTGCGAATTGGGGGAAGCCATGCAGAAAGTTGGTGGTCCCATCCAATGGATCGATGATCCAGATGTGGTCGTCACTACCTTGTTTGCCGCTCTCTTCCGCCAGAATGGCGTGATTTGGATATTTTTCACGCAGCAGGTTGATAATCACTGCTTCAGCATTGCGGTCGACTTCGCTGACAAAGTCGTTGTTGCCTTTATCGCTGATGGTGAGTCGATCGATCCGGTTGAAGTTTCGGGTGATGATACGCCCGGCTTCACGGGCGGCGCGTACGGCAATGGTGAGCATAGGGTTCATGGGCCGCGAGGATACAGCAAGTGGCGATCGGGATAAACTGTTTCATATTGGTGTCGCCGCAAATCGATGCAAATAGTTCTTTGTCCGCAAATGAACGCGACTAAACGCAAATATAGGGGATACTGCAACAGGATCCCCATCTAGCGGGTTTAGCACTAATCCCTGCCGGGATAGGGTGGCTAATCAGCTTGTTTGTTTGAATCTAAGTCATTGTTCGTCTTTATCTTTGATAGTGTACAATTTGCGCCCATTCTTATATCAGTTTAATACCCATATGAGTTGGGGAAGATTCAGGATCCTATTTCGTCTATGTTGAAAAACATCCGCATCGTGTTGGTAGACACCAGCCATCCAGGCAATATCGGGGCGACGGCACGTGCCATGAAGAACATGTCGCTACGCCAGCTCCACCTGGTCACACCCCAGCACTATCCTCATCAGGAGGCCACATCCCGCGCCTCGGGGGCCGATGATCTGCTGAATGATGCGCGAGTGGCGGAATCCCTCGATGACGCATTGACCGATTGTCGCCTTGTGGTGGGTACTAGCGCCCGTACCCGCAGCGTAGACTGGCCTGTTGTCTCACCCAGGGAGGCGGCAGCCAAACTGGTGCAGGAAGCAAAACAGGGGGATGTTGCCTTGGTATTTGGACGGGAGCGTTCGGGTCTCACCAATGATGAACTGGATCGATGCACTTTTCTTGTACATATACCGACGAATGAGGAGTACAGCTCACTCAATCTCGGGGCTGCGGTTCAGATCCTGGCCTATGAGATCTATCTGGCTCACCACCAGACACACGCGGATGATGTGGATAGCAAGAGGGACCTGGCGACCGCTGACATGCTGCAGGGCTTTCACGAGCATTTGGCCCAGGCCCTTGACGACATAGGTTTTACCGATCCGCGCCAATCCCAGAAGCTGCTGCGTCGGCTCCGCAGCCTATTTCAGCGGGCCAGACCGGATAAGGATGAGATCAATATCATGCGGGGGATCCTCAGCGCCATGCAGGGGCGCAAGTCGATGCGGCGCTGATCGGCGGCGGCAATTTCCAGGACGGGCAAGAATACCCTAGTAATTTGTGCGGGATTGTGGATAATCTCCTATCCGCATGCCAACATTAGAGATGTGGCACAGATTTTTTTCACTCAAATGTAGGTAGGCAGTTGGAAACAGGTGAAGAGAAAGTCTCTCGATGGAAAGAGGATATCCAAAGCGTTTTTGATAGGGATCCTGCTGCGCGCAATACCTTTGAGATCGTTACTACCTACCCCGGTGTGCATGCGGTGGTCTTTCATCGGCTCTCCCATGCCTTGTGGGGCATAGGATTAAAGTGGTTCGCCCGGGTGATCTCCAATATCGCCAGATTGTTCACTGGAATCGAGATCCACCCTGGTGCGGTCATCGGCAGGCGCTTTTTCATTGATCATGGCATGGGCGTGGTCATCGGAGAGACCGCCATAATCGGTGATGATTGCACCCTCTATCACGGCGTCACCCTGGGTGGCACGAGCTGGGAAAAAGGTAAACGCCACCCCACCCTGGAAAATAATGTGGTTGTCGGCGCGGGAGCAAAGGTACTCGGGCCGATAGTCGTTGGTGAAGGGGCCAGAATTGGTTCCAACTCGGTCGTGGTGAAAGACGTACCTGCCGGTTCCACCGTGGTGGGTGTTCCGGGGAAGCTGATTACCGCCAAAGAGCCGGAGCGGGATGGTCACCGGGAGAAGATCGCGAAAAAGATCGGTTTCGATGCCTACGGGGCCACCAAGGATGCCGCAGATCCAGTGGCCCACGCCATCAACTGCATGCTCGACCATATTCATGTGATGGACAAGAAAATGGAGTCCATGTGCGAAGCCATGAAAAAGTTTGGTGTGGATGAGGAGGAGTCCGATCTTCCCGCATTGGATTCCTGTGAGATTGTTTCGACAGCCGAAGAACTGCAAAAACTGGATGAAGAGGTTCCTGAGAAAGAGAAAACCACCGAATAAACCGGGTGGGATAATCTTGACTAATTTGCTTGGGAATGTATATTAGCGATTGGAAATATTCATGGAGCTCATGAAGTGAAGCTTACCACTAAAGGCCGATACGCTGTGACAGCCATGCTGGATCTATCCATACACTATGGTGAGGGTCCCATAACCCTTGCCGATATCGCTCAGCGTCAGGGAATATCACTCTCCTACCTGGAGCAGTTGTTTTCCCGATTGCGCAAAAAGTCATTGGTCGCCAGCGTGCGTGGTCCTGGCGGCGGTTATAGCCTTGGCAGGGGTGCTGATGAGATCTACGTGGGCGAGGTGATCTCCGCAGTGGATGAAAACATCGATACCACCCGTTGTAATGGTGCGCACAATTGTCAAAACAACGAGCGTTGTCTGACCCACGATCTGTGGTCGGATCTCAGCAATCAAATCTATGGCTATCTGAATAAAATCAGTCTGCAGGATCTAATGGACCGTCAGGCAGTCCGAGAGGTGGCGGACCGGCAGGATCACCCCGATGAGGATCAATCGGGGCTGGATATTTCGCTAGTGGATGGTTCAGGTGACATGGCAGGCGCCTGATGGCAATCGATGTCGGAGTTTGAGATGAAGTTACCCATCTACATGGACTACTCGGCCACCACGCCGGTGGATCCCCGTGTGGCGGAAATCATGTGCAGCTATCTTACCCCGGATGGTAATTTCGGTAATGCTGCTTCCCGCTCCCATGCCTTCGGCTGGACTGCAGACGAGGCGGTAAACAATGCGCGGCGGCAGGTGGCGGATCTGGTGAATGCCGATCCCAAAGAGATTGTCTGGACCTCGGGGGCCACTGAATCCGACAACCTGGCAATTAAGGGCGTGACGGATTTCTATGCCAAAAAGGGCCGCCATATCATCACCTGTAAAACCGAACACAAGGCCGTACTGGACACCTGCCGGCAGCTCGAACGTCATGACTTTGAGGTGACCTATCTCGATCCGGAGCCCAACGGCCTGATTGATCTTGGCAAACTGGAAGCTGCGTTACGCGATGACACAGTTCTGGTCTCGATCATGCATGCCAATAACGAGATCGGGGTGATTCAGGACATTCAGTCGATCGGTGAGATGACACGTGAGCGTAAGATTCTGTTGCATGTGGATGCTGCCCAAAGTGCCGGTAAGGTTCCCATCGATCTACAGGCGCTGAAGGTGGACCTGATGTCCTTTTCGGCGCATAAGATTTATGGCCCGAAAGGTATTGGCGCACTCTATGTGAGACGTAAGCCGAGGGTGCGTTTGGAGGCTCAGATGCATGGCGGTGGTCACGAACGCGGTATGCGCTCGGGAACCCTTGCGACCCACCAGATCGTCGGCATGGGTGAGGCGTTCAGGCTCGCTGGCGAGGAGATGGCGACAGAGAACGAAAGAATTCTGGGCCTGCGGAATCGTTTGTGGACGGGTATCAGCGATATGGAAGAGGTCTATCTCAATGGTGATGAGGAGCAGAGGCTGGCCGGTAATCTGAATGTCAGCTTCGCATTCGTTGAGGGTGAGTCCCTGATCATGGCGCTCAAGGATCTGGCGGTATCCTCAGGCTCGGCCTGTACATCCGCCAGTCTGGAACCGAGTTATGTTTTACGCGCCCTGGGTCGTGAGGATGAGCTGGCACACAGTTCCATTCGCTTTACCCTCGGTCGTTTTTCCACCGTGGAAGAGGTGGATTACGCAATCAACAAGATCCAAACCGAAGTGGAACGGTTGCGTGAACTGTCCCCCCTATGGGAGATGTTCAAGGACGGCATCGACCTGAAATCCATTCAATGGGCTGCGCACTAAGCGCGCTCTAGGTCATTCAGAGGTTGTAGATCATGGCATACAGTGACAAGGTTCTTGACCATTATGAGAATCCACGGAATGTGGGTAGCTTCGATAAAGATGACACCAGTGTAGGAACCGGTATGGTAGGGGCTCCTGCCTGTGGTGATGTAATGCGTCTGCAGATTAAGGTCAGCGACGACGGCGTCATAGAAGATGCCCGTTTCAAGACCTACGGATGTGGTTCTGCGATCGCTTCCAGCAGTCTGTTGACCGAATGGGTCAAGGGTAAAACCCTGGAACAGGCCCAGGAGATAAAGAATTCGGATATTGCAGAAGAGCTGGCCTTGCCGCCGGTGAAAGTACACTGTTCTGTGTTGGCGGAGGATGCCATCAAAGCGGCAATCAAAGATTTTTCTGACAAAAAGAGCTGATGATCGATCTACTAGAGTAGTTAGTATGGGTATTACGATTACAGAAGCGGCAGCCACCAGAGTTCAGGCCTTTCTCGCCAATCGGGGTAAAGGGCTGGGCATTCGACTGAGTGTACGTACCTCGGGCTGTTCCGGCATGGCCTACGAGATGGAGTTCGTGGATGAAGTTAAGGATGACGATCAGGTTTTTGAAGACCGGGGTGTTCAGGTTGTGATCGACCCCAAGAGCCTCGTCTATCTGGACGGTACGGAAGTCGACTATGCCCGCGAAGGTCTCAACGAGGGATTTAAGTTCAGTAACCCAAACGCCAAGAGCGAGTGCGGGTGTGGCGAAAGTTTTAACGTCTGATGATGAATTGCAAAGGGGTGTAAAGCGGCTGCCTTAAGGCAGCCGTTTTTTTCGATATGCTGGATTTTTCGAAAAACTACTTTGATCTTTTTGGTTTGCCAATGAGCTATATAGTCGATGGCAACGCTCTTTCTGAACGCTATCGGGAGTTACAAAGGGTGGTCCATCCTGACCGCTTTGCCAACGCAACCGAACAGGAGCGCAGGATCTCAGTACAGAGTGCCGCACTCGTCAATGAGGGGTTTGAAACACTTAAGGATCCGATAGCCCGGGCCAGTTATCTGCTGTTGCTACACGGTATCGAGAGGGATACTCTGAATGAATCCACTCAGGATATGACCTTCCTGATGCAGCAGATGGAGTTGAGGGAAGAACTGGAGGATATCCGAGGTCAGGCCGATCCCTACCAGGCAATTGCCAATCTGCGTGGGCGGATCAACAAACAGATCAACGGTCTGGTGGCTCAGTTGGCTGTCTATTTTGAGACGCCAACTGAAGACCAGCTGCAAGGCGCTCGTGAGATCCTGCGAAAAATGCGTTTTTTACAGAAGTTGCACACCGAGGCTGAGAGTGTTGAAGCCGATTTGGAAGATGAGTTGAATTGACTTGTCAGATGGATAAAAGATAGATGGCACTGTTACAGATATCAGAACCGGGCCAAGCACAGGCACCCCATCAACATCGATTGGCGGCGGGTATCGACCTGGGCACCACCAATTCCCTGGTGGCCACTGTTCGCAGTGGCGATGCCAATACCTTGCCGGATAATCAGGGGCGGCATCTGTTGCCATCCGTGGTGAGGTATCAAAAGGACTCCATACAGGTGGGCTATGCTGCGAAACAGGCCGAGACGGACGACCCGCTGAATACGATCTCGTCTGCCAAAAGGCTGATCGGACGCGGGGTGGATGAGATCAAGACCCTGGGGAGCAGACTTCCCTATCGTTTCATACAGGAGCATACGAGCGTACCACGTATCGAAACTGTGGTGGGGCAGGTCAGCCCGGTTGAAGTGTCGGCGGAGATACTCAAGGTGTTGGCGAAGCGGGCTGAAGTTACCCTTGGTGGCGAACTGAGTGGGGTGGTGATCACCGTACCTGCTTATTTCGATGAGGCACAGCGCCAGGCGACTAAAGATGCCGCAAAAATTGCTGGAATACATGTATTGCGTCTGTTGAATGAGCCCACGGCGGCTGCAGTGGCCTATGGCCTGGACAAAGGTGCGGAAGGTGTTCATGCCATCTATGACCTGGGTGGTGGTACCTTTGATATCTCCATCCTGAGATTGAACAAGGGCGTCTTCGAAGTTATGGCAACCGGCGGTGATTCAGCACTTGGCGGTGACGATTTCGATCGGGTTATTGCAGAGTGGATCATGCAGCAGGCGGGGATTGATCATGATGCCGATCATGCCCAGATGAAGCGCCTGATGTTGGCCGGCTGCACAGCCAAGGAGGTGCTCACTGATGCCGAAGAGGCCCAGGTAACTGTTGAACTGGACAGTGGCGAGCATTGGCAGGGAAAACTTCAGAGATCGAGGTTCAATGAACTGATCGATCCACTGATCAAAAAGACCCTGATGGCTTGTCGCAGGGCGATGCGGGATGCTGGGATTGACACGGCTGACGTGCAAGAGGTGGTGATGGTAGGTGGATCGACCCGGGTGCCCAGGGTGCGTGAAAGTGTAGGTGAGCTATTCGCTACTCAACCCCTGGTGGAGATCGATCCCGACCGGGTGGTCGCTGTTGGTGCCGCGATTCAGGCCGATATTCTGGCCGGCAACAAGCCGGATGATGAGATGCTGCTGCTGGATGTCATCCCGCTCTCTCTCGGTATAGAGACCATGGGTGGTTTGACTGAGAAGTTGATCGGCCGAAATACCACCATACCGGTGGCAAGGGCCCAGGAGTTCACCACCTTCAAGGATGGCCAGACCGCGATGGCGATCCATGTTGTGCAGGGGGAGCGGGAGTTGGTCACCGATTGCCGTTCACTGGCTCGCTTTGAATTGCGCGGTATACCGCCAATGGTGGCTGGCGCGGCACGGATTCGTGTTACATTTGCTGTCGATGCGGATGGCCTGTTGAACGTCAGCGCAGTGGAACAGAGCAGTGCAGTGCAGGCCAGTATAGAGGTCAAGCCATCATACGGATTGACCGACAGTGAGATCGAAACCATGCTGCGTGACTCGATCGAACATGCTGGTGAAGATAAGCAGCTGCGAAGTCTTCGTGAGCAGCAGGTTGAGGCGGATAGGACGATCGAGGCATTGGAGGCGGCCTTGGCCGAGGATGGCGACCGTCTACTCAACTCTGATGAACGCCAACAGGTGGAACAGGCACTTGGGGCATTGAAATCGGTGGCACGAGCGGATCAACAAAAGGTTATCAAAGAGGCCATGGAGCAGCTCGAAAGTGCCTGTGGATTCTATGTAGAACGACGCATGAATCAGAGTATTCAACAGGCCATGTCAGGGCACAAGGTCGATGAATTCGAATAGGTGGTAGTATGACGCGCATTATATTTTTACCCCATGAAGAGATCTGCCCGGAAGGCATGGTCATAGACGCGGAACCGGGTACCACCATTTGCGATGCAGCACTGCAGAACGGCATCGAGATAGAGCATGCCTGTGAGAAGTCCTGCGCCTGTACCACTTGCCATGTGATCATTCGCGAGGGATTCGATTCCCTGGATGAGGCGGAAGAGACGGAGGAGGATATGCTGGATAAGGCCTGGGGACTCGAGCCGGAATCCCGTCTCAGTTGTCAGGCGGTGGTCGGTGATGAAGATATGGTGATCGAGATACCCAAATACACCATCAATATGGTGGCGGAAAATCATTGAGCAGAGGAGGGAGTCATGGGTTTGAAGTGGACCGATAGTCTGGATATCGCCATAGAGCTGGATGAGAAGCACCCTGATATTGATCCGAGCTATCTGAATTTCGTCGATCTACGCGACTGGGTTATCGCCCTGGATGATTTTGATGACGATCCTCACCATTCGGGTGAAAAGATACTTGAAGCCATTCAGGCAGCATGGATCGAAGAGCGTGAATGAGTGCGAATCCCTTCGGCAGCACGCTTATGTGGGACCTGCAGTCAACACCCGTCTGATTCAAGCTTAGAGCGCTGTTCCTGTCGTTTGAGTTTAAAAAGTCTTAAACCCTGTTACGCTTGATGAGCCCCATTCCGGTGATCCCTATCATTAAGAGCAGCAGGGTTCCAGGTTCCGGGACGTTGAAGTTTTCCCGGTTGATGAGATTCAATGTACCCCGTGGTGCAAATTCGTTGTAAGCCAGCGTTACAGATGTCTCAATCCAACTGCCATCTAAAAGATACCCCGTCAGAAGGTCGTTGTTGAGTTCCAGATCCCAGCCGTAGACATCAACAACTGCATTATTAAATATGCCAAAGCCGTTGCCGCTGTTGTTATATCCAAACAGTCCGCCGGTTATATCGAAATGACCAAAACCGGTGAGATGCAATAACCATCCATCATCAATCAGTCCGGCACCTGCATCGAAGTAACCCCCTGATATGGTCGAATTGGTATTGCCGCTGTTATAGCTATAGCGAGTGGTTATTGCATTACCACCATACATGCCCCCGTCACCACCAAGAAGGCCGCCGCCTGATATATCGAGATTTAGCCCCTGTTGAGAAGTGACAGCGTCCCCTCCTGTGACGCCGCCTCCTCCAATGATTGTGCCGCCTGACAGAGTGCCGGAAATAGTGCCATAAGTTGTAACGCCATGACCACCAAGATTGATGCCGTCCCCTCCTTGGATGGTACCACCGGACATATCCAAACCAACGACTTCGATCCAACCGTCGATCCCGTTGCCACCAGATTGTCCACCCTCTCCACCAATAACCTCGCCGCCCTGTATAGAGGCGAATTGTGCGCCGGATGATGTGTTATCTATGCCATTGCCACCATTCGTACCGTTGTCAGCGCCGATGAGCCGGGCATTGTCAGCAACCTCTACCCGTCTCGCACCGGAAACGGCACCTTGGCCGTGACCGCTTGCCCTTTCACCCTGGCCAAGGATCTGTGAATCGTCATTGGCTATGACAGCATCTTCCTCATTACTCCATGCCTGATAGTCGATACCTCCAATTACAGAGGCATTCCCGGTTAGCGTGATTGTCGATGCGCCCCCGGAACTGCCGTAGATTGCAGTTTGGGTTGCTGGGGTGATGATGGCTCCCCCTTGGGTGATATGAAGATCGGAACCATTCTCTAAACGGACGTCTTCAAAAATTGAACTGTTGATTTGGTGGGTATTGCTATCGCTAAAAATAACTGTTGCGTGGGTTTGGGCTGATAGTGATCCAAGAAATGCAATAGCAAGCCATTTGAGTTTCATCCGAACTGCTCCTTAAATACGTTCAGACTGGAGTCTGATCCGTTCAATACCATTGTAAAGTTTTTGTGGAAAAATCATTTAGTTCATACAATATTTATGCCACAGCTCAGTAACAATTTAATATCAGTGGTTTAGAATGATTGATGAAATCAGTTGGTTTTTTTTGTGTAAGATTATCCGACAGTTTCTCACCTGATCTCCCGTTTTACAGACCGCGGCCGGTAACCAGTCACTGGTGAAGGCTAGGTTGTATACGGAAGGACAAGGGTAAAACAAACACCATTAGATTCATTTCTAATCCGCACATCTCCAAGATGGAATTCGGCTATCAGACGAACCAAATAGAGTCCAATACCGAGGTGTATTTGGTTGTCGTTGTCTTTCCTTCTCGATTTCATGCTGTGAAATAGCGTTGGAATATCATTTTCAGGTATCTGTGGACCTTGATTCCTGACCCCGATCTTGAGCAGCTTGCTGTGCTTCGCATCCATTGAAATTGTTATCGTGGTGTTCGGTTGGTGAAAGTCGACAGCATTACTGATCAGTTTATCCAGGGCTTGGTTGATGAGGTCGGGAGAGATATGGATCCAAACCGGTTTG
The DNA here is from genome assembly GCA_003094555.1 of gamma proteobacterium symbiont of Ctena orbiculata. Classification (GTDB taxonomy): domain Bacteria; phylum Pseudomonadota; class Gammaproteobacteria; order Chromatiales; family Chromatiaceae; genus Thiodiazotropha. The sequence continues at coordinate 2,108 of NATW01000081.1, read as the reverse complement.
GCCTCCAGGTGACATTCGAAATCGACATGCGGATAGGTAATGGCGTAACCGTCACACAAGGACTTGCAAAATGCAGTGGCATCGACATTTTCTTTCTCACTGTTCTGTAGTGATTGTTCAAGCCGAGTGGCCTCGCGAATGCGTGTGAGAATTAAATTGAGTCTTCTTGTGCCATCGAGTGCTCTTCTGATATAGGTTGACTGCTGCTTGGAATCGCTATCTACCAGGATGTTCTCCAATGAGGTCTGTACCATTGTCAATGGTGTACGGAATTCATGCGTAAGTCTCGAGGCCATGGACTCAAGATAACCGGTATATTCGATAGAACGTTTCAGTACCGCACCGAAGCTCCGATCAAGTTCTCCCAATTCGTCTTTATCCTTCCCCGCCTGCACCTCTTCGATGATTCTGCCGTCAGGGCTGACCACCCGGTTATATTTAATACTGAGCTGAGTGATGCGACGGGTCAGTGACGAAGCGAACAGGAGTAGTGTGCCTCCTGTAATGATGAACAGCATCAGACTTATGAGGAAAAGTCGTTCAAGGGCACTTTGTTGTAACAGTAGTATCTCTTGTGTACTCTGCTCAACAACCACTGAACCTACTATATTATCTTCAATCTTAATCGGATGAGCTGCTGATATAATCATTCTCTTGGAATCGGTTATTCTATATCGATAGATCGCTCCTTTGCCCGAGAGTGATCGACGAACTTCAGGCCCGTCCAATTGTCCCATGTCATTCCTGGCGTCTCTCCCTGCCTCCTCTGGTGAAGGTGTTAATAGTGATATGAAACGACTTAGCAGGGTGTGGTTCGGTTTAACGAAGGGTTGGATCGACCCGTGCTGCCCTATAACCTGACGCTGTCTGTTTAGAATCGTATATCGATGACTTTGCTCATCGAGACCATATAAAAGTCTGTCAACCTGCATGTTGGGCATGACGAGGCGAGATAGAGTGCGATTACTGTTCCAGCCTGAAGTTGAGGCAATTCCTACCGGTTTCGCTTGCAACATGTCGATATCGACTGCTGCCAGGGAGAGTTGTCCGGCAGTCAGTGAGCGGGGTATTTGCAGTTCTACCCGGTAACCATGCTCAGTCTCTTGCCACTCCCCCTGAATAGCTGTCTGTTGACGATTGCTTTCATGCTCGACCACATTTATCCAACCTGGTGCAGGGGTGCCGAGTCGATATTTTCTGCTTTTACCGGATGGGCCAGGGAGAGCCAATATTAAATGATCTCCATCACTCAAGATGCGTTCAGATTGTGGATAGACCAGGATCTGATCCTCGACCTCGATCAATAGATAGATAGAGTCCCCGTGAAATCCTGCAAGCCAATCGAGTGTGATTGCATCGGGATCTGTTGCATTGGCCTTGAATTGGCGGGATTGAGGTTTCAGCTTGAGCCACTCTTCAGCATAGCCATCGATATCTGGGGGGTTGGTAAGTGGGTGGACATACAGGGTTGGATTTTGAGCTGTCTCATCAGCAGTCGGAACATCCAATGAGCTGATGTTCGTGGCAAGCATATTGGCTACTATATCAGCCCTATTCAGCAGCAGGGTCTCCTGCGCCTGACGCAGCGATGCCTCCATCTCTGATAGATATTGATAGCCTGCCCAAGGAATCAGAATCAGGCTGAATGACGCAAGTAACAGTTTAAAACGCAGTGTCTGGGTAAAATGCAGTTTCGTATTATCAGGCATTAGGCTACTGTTTTCATGTCACGTTTGGCCAGGCTATATTTCTTTTACGCTGGTTTCCAATTCGTTATTGGCAATGATCGGGCGCTGGTGTTAAAGCGTCCAGCGGTAACCAGCGCCATAGACCGATTCAATATGGCTGAATTCGCCGTCTAATTGTAGGAATTTCTTCCGCATACGTTTGATGTGGGTAGTGATACTGGCGCTATCCACATAGATATGTGCCTCCTCCATTAGTTGGTCCCGGCTTCTAACATGACCTGGGTGACGGACCAGGGCATACAGCATCCAGAACTCAGTGACAGTGAGGTTGACCGGGCTCTGTTTCCAGTAGGTCGTGAGCCGGTCAAGGTCAAGCTGAAGATCCCCCCTAATCAGTTGCGATTCATTCGGTTGGTCCTG
>NATW01000080.1 GCA_003094555.1 gamma proteobacterium symbiont of Ctena orbiculata | reverse complement strand
CATGCCGGTCATCATGTTACGCGCGAAACCGGCCAGGTAGCGTTCCGTTGCCTCCGCGGTTCTGACGCTACGACTGAAACCGGCAAACAGGGAATCATCCCCCAGGGCGTGTTCATAGTGAACAAAACCGCCCAGGTTGTTTTCCGTCTGCTCATCCGATGTCTCGGCATAATAGGCGGCATACAGGTTATTGGGTGTTGGACTCGGGCCAAGATCTGGCTTCTCGTCACCCCGCGAGATCGAGGCATCGACCCGATCGTAGCGTAAACCAAGTTTGAGCATATTCTCGTTCCCAACCGGCATCGCGAGCTCCGCAAACAGGCCTGTCTGATCCAGCTCCGCACCTGGCCACATAATCGACTGCAGGGTGGTCGGCTCAGCCATCATTGGCATACCCGAAAAGCGGTCCGCATCCCGCTCATTGTTTTGGAAATCGATACCAAGGGTGAGGTTGCTGCCACCCACCATGATATCGCCAAAGATTCGGCCACCCGTGGTGTCCGAAGTCGTTGGGACACTCATGAGCATGGGTGCCGTCAACTCTCGTAGCGAAAAGTTATCCATCAAATGGTCCACTTGGCTGGAGTAGATCTCGGCCTTCACCCCGGCAAAGGGTCCCAAACCATCGCTTTGCTCATATTTGAAACGGATGTTGTCGGCATCACTCATGGGGGAATCCATACCCGCACCTGCATACAGGGTATCGTCTTCCCGGGTTGCCTCGATATTCAGCTCCAAGCGTCTGTCTTTGTCCGGGGTGTATCCCAATAGCAGATTTCCGCTTTGGTTTTCATAGGCTGAGCGCACCTCGTTGCCATCACCGTCTTCATAGTTATCGGCATCCTTATAGCCGACCACTCCACGGATATAACCGGTTTCCGAACCGGCGGCGACGTCGGCGGAGAACTCCTTGGTCTTTGAATTACTCTTGTAACCGGCATCGACCTGCCCCAGATAGGACTTGCCAGCCTCAAAACGGGGCGGCTTGCGTTCAAACAGCACCGTGCCACCACTTCCCCCGCCACCATAGATCACGGTTTGAGAACCCTTGATCACGGTTACACTGTCGTAGCTCTCCATGGCGGAATAAGCGGTAGGCGGATCCATACGATTCGGACAACCGCCATGGATGTAGGCGCCGTCGAGGAGGATGTTGAGTCGATTCTGGCTCTGGCCGCGAATCACCGGATCGATGCCATGTCCCCCCATACGGATGCCAGAGACACCATTGATGTCGCGTAGAAAATCACCACCATCCACTGGTAGCCCTTGGGATGTGTCACCCACTGGGGTGCGGGTCACTGCAGGGGTAGTTTCGGCTTCACCTTCAACCTGGATTTCACCCAGTTGGTCCGCCTGTTCTTGTGCAAGCAGGCAGGGTGCTGCCAACAGGGAGCTGATGGCTAAGTATAGGGCGCTAAGTCGCATCGTTTTGTACCTCATATTTTCGTTATCTGAACCGGTTTGATGTTGCAAAAATCAGCCCATTCAGATAACAGCTTGATTTATCATATGAAGTCTGAAAAAGAGCCAGGATTCTAAAGATTAATTCGAGGCATATGCCATAGATGCGTCGGCATATGACACAGACAATGGATATTATCTATATAGCGTGGTATTCAGTTCTGTCGCAGCCATAACATGCCTGACTTGGAATGAGCCGACTGCAGCACTCGATAGGAAACGGAAAGCGGCATTTAAAAACTTAGAAGAACCATGTTTTTCTCATCTGGTGTAACCTATAAGCTGCGCTTGGGGCCTGTTACGAGGAGAACCTATGCATGACCGTCTGACCCTAGCCAGGGAATTTCAACGAATGTTGCCCGATGAGTGCGTCATCTATCGCGAGGAGGAGCTGATCCCCTATGAGTGCGATGGCCTCTCTGCCTATCGCAATGTGCCCCTGATCGTGCTTCTCCCCTACACCGCCGAACAGGTGGAGCAGATTTTGAAGTTCTGTCATCAGCAACGCATACCCGTGGTGGCCCGGGGATCGGGTACAGGTCTCTCGGGCGGTGCGCTGCCTCACGAAGAGGGGGTGCTGCTGAGTCTCGCCAGACTCAACCAGATCCTTGAGATCGACAGGGAAAATATGCAGGCACGGGTACAGCCCGGGGTGCGTAATCTGGCAGTGAGCGAGGCGTCAAGGCCTTACGGTCTCTACTATGCCCCCGATCCCTCATCCCAGATCGCCTGTTCCATCGGCGGCAATGTGGCGGAAAATGCCGGCGGGGTGCACTGCCTGAAATATGGGCTCACCCTGCACAATGTATTACAGGTGACGCTGATTACCATCGACGGCGAGAGGATTACCCTGGGCGCCGGCAGTCTGGATGCCCCCGGCCTCGACCTGCTGACCCTGATCACCGGCTCTGAAGGGATGCTCGGGGTAGTGGTCGAGATCCTGGTGAAGCTGCTGCCAATACCTGAACGGCAACAGGTGGTACTTGCCGCATTCGACGATATTGAGACTGCGGGCAATGCGGTGGCCCAGGTCATCGCCAAGGGGATTCTCCCCGCCGGATTGGAGATGATGGATAATCTCTCCATCCGCGCTTCGGAGGATTTCGTACATGCCGGTTATCCCACCGAGGCAGCGGCGATCCTGCTGTGTGAAGTGGATGGGGTGGATGCCGAGGTCTCCGATGAGATCATGCATGTCAGGGAGATTCTGCTGCAGTCCGGGGCCACCGAGGTGAGGACCGCAAAGGATGAGCAGGAGAGGGTTAGATTCTGGGCAGGTAGAAAGAACGCCTTCCCCGCGGTGGGTCGCCTCTCCCCCGACTACTACTGCATGGATGGCACCATACCCCGCCATCAACTGGGCAAAGTACTGAAGATGATCGACGGGATGTCGGAGCGTTACGGCTTGCGCTGCGCCAACGTCTTCCACGCCGGCGACGGCAACCTGCACCCATTGATCCTCTACGATGCCAACAATCCTGGTGAACTGGAGCAGGCGGAGGCATTCGGCGGTGAAATCCTCGAGCTGTGTGTCGCTGTCGGCGGCACCATCACCGGTGAGCATGGAGTGGGCCTGGAGAAGATCAATCAGATGTGCGCCCAATTCCGGGATGAAGAGCTGGAGACCTTCCACGCAGTCAAAAGGGTGTTCGACCCCCATACTCTGCTCAATCCCGGCAAGGCGATACCAACCCTGAACCGCTGCGCCGAGTTCGGCGCCATGCATGTGCATGCGGGCAAACTGCGTTTTCCTGAATTGGAGCGTTTTTAATGAGCAGTGACCGCGATTCCAGTCAATTCCTGCAAACTGCAGTCTTGGATGCAGCCCGAGATTCTCATCCCCTGCAACTCGAGGGTCATGGCAGCAAGCGGTTTTATGGGCGTGAAGCGTCCGGCGAAATCCTGTCACTGACAGAGCATCGCGGCATCATCAGCTATGAACCGACCGAACTGGTGATTACGGCACGTAGCGGAACACCCTTGCAGGAGATTGAGGACGCACTACGGGAGAAGGGACAGATGCTCCCCTTCGAGCCTCCCCATTTCGATGCCACAGGCACCATCGGTGGCGCCATCGCGGCGGGACTCAGTGGACCACGCCGGCCCTGGGGCGGGTCACCCAGGGACCAGTTGCTGGGGATCAAACTCCTCGATGGGCAGGGCCAGATTCTCAAATTCGGCGGCCAGGTGATGAAAAATGTGGCCGGCTATGACCTCTCGCGCCTGATGGCTGGGGCTATGGGGACCCTGGGAATTCTGCTGGAGCTATCGATCAAGGTACTACCCAAACCACCCCTGGAGCACAGCCTCAGATTCACCGCGGAGCGAGCCGATGCCTGGCCGCTGCTGCACAAGATGTTGATCGAGGGGGTACCAGTAACCGCCACCTATAGCCTGGGAGATCAACACAAGCTACGCATTGCCTGCCCAGCCCAGCGTTTGCAGTATCTTCAGACAAATTATGCCCTCGAAACCTGCGAGCAGGACAATGACTTTTGGCGGGGTCTGCGGGATCAGCAACACGACTTCTTCAAGCAACAAGGCCCTCTCTGGCGCCTCTCGCTACCCCCCGCCGCAGATCTCGATATTTCAGAGCAGATGCTACACGAATGGTCTGGCGGTCTCCGTTGGCTTGTTTCAGACCGTCCTGGGCAGGAGATCCGTAGACTGGTGGAAAAAGCGGCGGGACATGCCATACTTTTTCGCAATGGGGACCGCAAAGGGGATATCTTCCATCCGCTCCATCCCCGAATTGCCGCCATTCAAAAGCAACTGAAGCAGGTATTTGATCCGAAGGGAATATTCAATCCTGGCAGGCACTATGCTGACTACTGAGAAGACCCAGTGCATCGCCCGTCAGGTGGCCTGTAACGATTGACCCTTGCTTGTGTCGGATCTGATGAGGACCCATGCCCACTAGTCTGAAGATCACCCTCATCACCCTGCTCTGCTGGATTCACCCGGCCCAGGCCTTTTTCTGCTTTTCATTCGGTGGCCACGGAAAATCAAAGGGTCATCTCACTCAGCGACAACACTACTTCCCTCCTCCTCCACTACTGTTTGCACCACCAATCGCCAACCACTCGCAGCTTCAAAAGCCCCAAGCGCTGCCCCCAATCGCTCCAGCAAAAGAACAACCGGTAATCATACAGGGTTACCGATTCAGACCGGTGCAGCAGGAGCCTGAGCCTGATCAGCTGATGCCTGGGACCTTGCGTCAGAAATAGCCATATTCAGGACAATCCATTAGCTATTGCTTGGGCTTGGGTCGGGCAGCCTGCATACAGCTCTGCATCTGCTCCACTTTGCTGCTTTGGGTAAAGCACTTTTGCATGGTGGAGCCGATCATGATCGATCTTTCCAGGAACTTCAGCATATTTTGCTTGGTCTCCGGGGTGTACTTGATATCCTCCGGCCCTTTCCTCGGTTGTTGTTTACCCTCCGGCATACCGGGCACGGGCCCCATTCTCTCCTTTATCTCCTTTTCCATGGCGGTCATGATCTCAGCACACTTCTCGAATGCTGCTTGATCGTCTGCCTTTTGCAAACAGCTCTTGGTCTTCCGCATGGCAGGAATGCTCTTCTCCATCATGGGCAGCATCTTCTGCTTCGACTGCTCAAAGAACTGCTGTTGGTCCATTTGAGTCCCCGGCGGCTGTGCCACAGCCAGCGACGGCAGCATTAGCATAATGTGACGCCATTTCATTCAAACTCTCCTCACCTGATTTTGTATTTATCTGGATTTTTTACCCTAAAGCACGACCATACCGCAATCCGAGTGGTTGAAACAGCATCCCATTCTGACTTGGCTGGCTTCCCCAATCATTCAATAACCCGGATTCAAGTGGCTGTTTTTTGCCACACGAGCCGTTAGAATCCCGATCTGCACAATCATTGTAGGAGACCTCCGTGGCAGAAAAACAAGTTGACGTCGCTATCCTTGGCTCAGGAACAGCGGGACTGAATGCAACCAGCAGAGTCGGCCCCAGCGGAAAAAGCTTCCTCCTCATCAATGGCGGCGAACCCGGCACCACCTGCGCCCGGGTCGGTTGTATGCCCTCCAAGGCCTTGATTCAGGTGGCCGAGGACTACCATCGGAGGACCCACCTCAACCGTTACGGAGTGGATGGTCATACTGAATTGACCATCGACATTCCAGAGGCCATGGAACATGTGCAGGATCTGCGCGACAACTTTGTGGACCGGGTACTCTCCAACAGCACCGACAACATGGGTGACAAGTTCGTCGAGGCCTATGCGAAATTCGTCGATCCTCACACCCTCGAACTCGACAATGGCGACCGGGTGGTAGCCGACAGGATTGTCATCGCCACGGGATCCCGCCCGGTGGTTCCACCAGCCTGGGAAGCCTTCGGTGACAAGGTGCTGACCACCGACACTTTCTTCGAGCTGGAAGACCTGCCGAATTCTGTGGCGGTGGTCGGCCTGGGTGTGATCGGACTTGAACTGGGACAATCCTTGAGCCGTCTGGAGATCGATGTGCACGGTTTCGATATGGCGCAAACCATTGGCGGTACCACGGACCCGGAAGTCTCGCAGATGGCCCTGGAGACCATGCAGCGGGAGTTCCCCATCTACCTGGGAGAGGCTGTCGAGATCAGCGAAGAGGGCTCCCGGTTGCGGGTCACCGCGGGTGAGCAATCGGTGGTGGTGGACAAGGTCCTGGCCAGTCTCGGACGAACTGCCAACGTTGAAGGCCTGGCTTTGGAAAATGCCGGTATCGAGCTCGACGAGCGCGGCATCCCCCGCTATAACCCCAATACCATGCAGTGTGGCGATTCACATATCTTCATTGCAGGGGATGTCAACGGTGAGCGCCCTATCCTGCACGAAGCCGGTGACGAGGGTAAAATCGCCGGTCACAACGCGGCCCATGATGAAACCATGGCGTTCAAACGCAAGGTCCCCCTGGCTATCAATTTTTGTGACCCAAACATCTGCCTCGTAGGTGAAACATATCAGGCCCTGGATCCTGACAAAACAGCTATCGGCGAGGTAAAACTGGCCCCCGTGGGACGTGCCCAGATCATGGGCCAGAGCCGTGGTATTATCCGTGTGTATGGCGATAAGGCCAGCGGCAGAATAGTCGGTGCCGAGATGATCACAGCCCGCGGTGAAAACCTTGCCCATCTTCTCAATTGGGCCATATCACAACAGCTCACTGTCGGTGATCTTATCCGCATGCCCTTTTATCATCCGGTAATTGAAGAGGCATTGCAGGCTGCGCTGAATAACCTCTATGCACAGGTAGAGACGAAAAATGAAGGGCCGGTTAAAGAGCTCTATCCCCTATAAGCGGTGAATAAACATGCAATCCATACAGGTAAGTTTCGCAGGTGGAAAACGCATACAGGCCAAAGTCGGTGACTACACCATAGAGACAGACCAACCTGTCAAGTACGGCGGTGATGCCAGCGCCCCTGCTCCATTCGATCTGTTTCTTGCCTCGCTGGCCACCTGTGCAGGTATCTACGCCTGGAATTTTTGCGACTCACGCAAACTCTCGACCGAAGGTATGGATCTACACATGGATTGTGTGAGCGATGAAAAGAAAAAGATGATCCTCAAGATCATATTTCGCCTCACCCTTCCCGATGGTTTTCCTGAGAAATACCGCAGCGGCATTATCAAAACCATGGAGCTATGTGCCGTGAAGCGGCATATGCAGGAGACACCGGAATTTTCTGTTGAGCTTTGTTGACAGTGAAAATCCAATCTCAGCCATGATATGAATAAATTTGTCTGGCGACTTCAATCGGCTCAACGACAACTATCCTCGCTAAGAATTACCACACATATTTTTTGGGATTTAGAATCATTATTTGAATGTTAAAACATTGATTCTAATGCATTTTAGTTATAACTTGGAGTTTCCACGCAAGCGGGCTAAGCTAAAGGTCGCGCACGGGCGCATGGAACAACCAAAGAAGGTAACTGTGTGAGTCACATCAATTCCGGCCAACGTACAGCAGATCGGCGTTCCGGTATAGAGCGCCGAGCAAGTCTGATAGATGGACATGGCTCCCAATACAGGATGACCTGGGAGGATCAGCGTACCCAGTATTGGACTCGCCTGCTGTTTTGCGGTCTGGCGCTCCTATATTTCAATTTCGGCGGTGAAGAGCAGGTTCGCGACTGGACCAGCCTCCAGGTGGTCAACCTGTTATTTGTCGCCTTTGGCATCGAGATTCTGTTCTTCATGCATCACGCCTCGCAGATGCCACACGCACCCTGGCGTCAACGCCTGACCATGTGGGTGGACATTGTCATGGCCTCGTTTGCGGTTTTGGCAGATACCACAGTCAGCTCACCCGGCTTTCTGGTCTTTCTGATGGTCATCCTCGGCAACGGCATGCGCTACGGCCTGCGCCTGTTTGGCGAAGCTGTTGTGGGAAGCCTTGGCGCAGCGGTACTGATCGTCAGTCTGCGGCTGTACGATTATGTGGACCTATTTTCAGTCAGTGCCATCTTCTTTCTCGTCTTTTTCGCGATTATCGTTATCTACTCCTATACACTCACGGCCAAAATCGAGCTTGGCCGTGCCAAGCTTGCCCACGAGCGTAATATCGACGCCCTTACCGGATTACTCAACCGACGCGCCCTTATCGAGCGTTCATCGACCCTTTTCCAACCCCAGGATAATGGCAATGGCGTGGTCGTATTGTTCGCTGATCTGGACGGCTTCAAGACCGTCAACGATACCCATGGCCACCATGTGGGTGATCGCGTGCTGGCAGCGGTTGCAAGCAACATCGCCAAGACAGTACGTAACGAAGACCTGGTGGCACGCTATGGTGGGGATGAGTTCCTGCTCCTACTGCCCGATACCACCAAGCAGGGTGGTGAACTGGTGGCTCAGCGCGTGCGACAGGCAATTGACGACTATGCCAAGGACAACCAAATCGACTTCAGCATCTCAATCGGTATGGGCAAGTATCCCGATCATGGCCTCGATCTGGAGACCGTAATCGATTGCGTCGACAAAGCCATGTACCGCAGTAAATTGAAACAAGGCCGTGGGGGGATCTTACACGTCGATGGCTGCGAACTGGATTAGCCAGGCTCGACTACCGGGTCAGTTCATTGATTACGTCGATACACAGGACCCGTATTATCGTTTGGCAATAAATATAGCCCTACGCGGTGCAGGATAACCTTCGATGGTCAAACACTGATCCTGCGGATCCAGATAGTCCGCCAAGGACTCGAAGCGCATCCACTCCGTTGATCGTTGTTCATCGACGCTGGTTACCGAGACATCAATCAGTTTCACATCCTTAAAACCAGCCCGCTGTAACCATTTATGCAGTGTTTCAGTGGTCGGGATAAACCAGACATTGCGCATCTTGGCGTAGCGTCCCTGTGGTACCAGCACCTGGCCCTCTCCTCCTTCTATCACCAGGGTCTCCAATACCAGTTCACCACCGTTGCATAGCGCGCCTCTCAAATCAGCCAGGTGCTCAAATGGGGATTGTCGATGATAGAAGACGCCCATGGAGAATACCGTATCGAAGCCTTTGATGTCCGGGGGCAGCTGTTCGATGCCGAGGGGAAAGAGATGCACTGGATGGTGGCCACCGAGGAAGTGTTTGATGGCCTCGAACTGCATGATAAAGAGTTGGGTGGGATCGATGCCGATCACCAGCCTGGCGCCCTCCCCCAACATGCGCCAGGCATGATAGCCGTTGCCGCAGCCCACATCCAATACCAGCCTACCCTTCAGTGGCTGAATATGGGATTGCAGTCTGTCCCATTTATAATCGGAGCGCCATTCGGTATCGATATGCAGACCGCAAATCTCATAGGGCCCCTTACGCCAGGGATGCAGTCCGGAGAGAAGTTGCACTAAATGCTGGCGCGTCTCTTCGTCGCAATCCTTCTGCGTACCTGCCCTGACTCGACTACTTGTCAATTCAATAGATGAGATCGTAGGAGTCGGCAGTTGAGCAATGATCTGGCGCCAGTGTGTAATATCCCCGTGGGCCCGTTCCCGCCATACCTGTTCGACCTGCCGCGGCAGTTGCTCAAGCCATAACCCCAGCGGTCCGTCCATGTAGGGTTGACACCATGCCCATGGATCAGTCATTTGATTGCCAGCAGGGAGACGAAATTAAAACACTGAAACCAGACCTCAACGGTTGAGAAACCGACTGCCTTAAGGCGATCGATATGGCAGGCCAGACTCTCGGGAATCAAGACATCCTCCAGGGCGGAACGCTTTTGACTGATCTCCAGGTCGGAATATCCCTGGGCCTTTTTGAAGCCGTGATGCATCTCTGTAAAGAGTTGCTGGGCAGTATCGTTGGGTACAACAATCTTTTCAGACAACACCAACAGACCATCCGCCAACATGCCGGCATGGATCTTATTCAGGATCGCGCTTCGCTCCTTGGCGGGAATGAACTGCAGGGTGAAATTCAATACAACCATCGATGCCTGTTGAATCACCACATCCTGGATATCCGCACAGATCAGTTCAATCGTCGGAGATTGTGTACATTGAGCAAGATTTACCTTGGCCCTGGCCAACATCGCCGGAGAGTTGTCGACACCGATGAGACGCACATCGTCGGCATTAATGGCGGAGTGGATCGCCATGCTGGCCGCACCCAGGGAACAACCAAGATCGTAACAGCAGGTACCCTGTCTAATACGCTGCGCAGCCAAGGTTCCGATCATATTGATAATGGTTGCGTAACCGGGAACCGAACGGTTTATCATATCGGGGAAGACAGAGGCCACCCTGTCATCGAAGACGAAATCGGGAACGATTTCGTGAGTATTTGCATAGAGCTTGTCTTTTTTAGGGTCTTCAGCCATGAATCGATAGACAATCAGTAGCGTGATTTTGAAGTTTACAGGTTACACATGGTTGTTGCTTAACTATTCTCTTGTACTGCTCGCTCACCTGCTTCGACATCAACAAAACTCAACAACACACCGCCAATGATGAACAGTATGCCAATAGAGAGAATAGAGAGGCGAGTATCCCCGGTAAGTACGCCGATCCATCCCATCAACAACGGCCCCAACACGGTTGCGAATTTCCCAAGCATGTTATAAAAGCCAAAGAACTCCGCCGACTGATCGTGAGGAATCAAGCGGGCATAGAGGGAACGGGAGAGTGCCTGTATTCCACCTTGCACCAAACCGATGGCGATGGCCAATAGATAGAACTCCCAAACCGCCTCCATATGATAGGCCCACAAGAGTATCAGCAGGTAGATGAATATAGCCAGCATGATACCCTGTTTGGGACCACGCCGATTGCCGATCTCACCAAAAACGAGGGCAGCGGGAAAACCGACAAATTGGGTGATAAGCAGGGCGACCATCAGATTATTCGCATCGAATCCGATCGAAAGCCCGAAATCCACCGCCATTCTGACAATCGTATCGACGCCATCGATATAGCACCAATAGGCGATCAGAAACAGAAATGCCATACGCAGTTGTTTCAACTTACCGAAGGTACTGGCCAGTTGGCGAAAACCCGCAAGTAGCCACGCCTTTTCGCGGGCACCAACCACAGGCTCATCCACCAACAGGAAAAGTGGAATAGAGAAGACAGCCCACCATATTGCGACCAGCACGAAGGAGAGTTTCACTGCCTGTGCGGCATCCGCAAGACCGAAAAACCCGGGAAACAGGGTCATCAGGACATTGCAAGTGAATAACAGACCACCGCCAAGATAACCGAAGGCAAAGCCGTAGGCGGACACCTTGTCATAGTGTTTTTTTTGCGTCACCGAGACCATCAGGGCATCGTAGAAGATATTGCCACCGGAAAACCCAAGGATTCCCAACCCGTAAAGCACCAGAGCCATGACCCAGTTCCCCATAACCACCAGATAGAGTGAGCCGGTCATAACTATGCCCATAGCGGCAAAGAAGAGCAGAAAGCGTTTTTTTGCCCCGGCCTGGTCCGCCACTGCCCCCAACAGAGGTGCGAGACAAACAACCACGATGCTTGCCACCGAGTTGGTCATCCCCAGGCGGAAGGTACTCTCGGTCACCGCAGCATCGGCGCTCCAGTACTGTTTGAAAAAGATTGGAAAGAATCCGGCCATTACCGTGGTGGCAAAGGCGGAGTTGGCCCAGTCGTACAGACTCCAGGCGAGAACCCTTGGCTCCCTTAACAAGGATTTGGGCAATTGAGTCTACTCTTCGTTGTTCGGCTCAGAGAGTGTCAGATTGGCGTTGATCGCCATCCTCACCAGTTCAGCGAGTGAATTGGCCTGCATCTTCTCCATGACCCTGGCACGGTGAGCTTCGACGGTTTTGGCGCTGACCCCCAGGCCGCTTGCGATCTCCTTGTTTGCCTTGCCATTGGTCACCATCACCATCACTTCGTGCTCTCTCGGTGTCAGGCGTGCCAGGCGGGTGGCGATCTCAGCGCGCTGGGCCTGCATATCCCGTTGCTTTACATCCAGCGCCAATGCATGCCGAATGCTCTCCAGTAATAATTCATCATTAAAAGGTTTCTCAATGAAATCGATCGCTCCCGATTTCATAGCCCTAACAGCCATAGGCACATCACCATGACCGGTAATGATAATCACGGGAATGGCAATCTGATTTTCCCGCAAATACTCCTGCAATTCCAAGCCGCTCATTCCGGGCATTCGAACGTCCAATAGCAGACAGCCGGATCGTCCCGGATAGTAACTATTGATAAAGGCATCAGCCGACTCGAATGTCTCCACCTGCATGGACACCGATTCTATAAGCCATTTCAGGGAATTCCGCATGGCTTGGTCATCATCTACTACAAAAACTGTCGGTCGATTGGACATCATTAAAAACCTGGTAGTTTGAGTTTAGAATCCGTTGGTAGAATGACATGAAAAGTCGTCCCACTGCCTACCTGAGAATCAACCTCGATCATGCCATGATGATCTTGCATGATTTTCTGGCTAATCCGCAATCCCATTCCCATTCCGCCTTTCTTAGTGGAAAAAAATGCATCAAAGAGATGACTCAAGGTCTCTTCCGGCATGCCTTGACCAGTATCTATGACCAGCACTTGGACCATTTTATTGTCTATTCTCTCCGACTTCAGCAGCAACTTGCGTTTACTGATATCGACCTGCTTCATGGCATCGATAGCGTTCCGTACAAGGTTGAGCATCACCTGTTCAATCTGTACCAGGTCAACCATAACCGGAAGGACCTCATCACTCAATTCCACACTCACCTCTACCTTCTGTCGATTTGCCTCGAACTCAATGAATGAGGCGACTTCCAATACCAGGTGATTAAGATTCACCGCCTCACGTTCCTGGGGGCGTTTCCCCACCAGCGAGCGAAGGCGCTTGATAATCTCACCGGCCCGTTCCGCCTGCACAGTGATCTGAGCCATGGCGTCCAACAGTTCGGCTTCACCGCCACTTCCTGCTTGCAGACGTCTGACACAGCCGCTGGCAAAATTGATAATTGCCGAGAGTGGCTGGTTCAGCTCATGGGCCAAGCCCGTCGACATCTCTCCCATTGTACTGAGCCGGCAGACATGGACAAGTTCAGACTGGTGCTGTCTGCTCTGTATCTCGGCCATACGCATTTGGGTGAAGTCTCGGCCATAGATATTGACATATTCCAACTCTTTGATGGGTGCCAGCAATAGTGAGAATATCTGTTCTTCCAGATTAATCTCGTAGACCTTGTTAATACCATCATTGAGGACACTGGCAACCAGGTTGCGCCAATAGAGAGGCAACGTCTGACCACGCTCACAATCCCAGTAGGTCAACAACGGCTCACTGGCCTCATTGGCATAGACGATTACCCCCCTGTCATTGACGCGTAATACAGGGTTGGGATTTTCACTCGCAAGTTTGGCCAAACTTGAGATCTCCCGCTCGGCCTGTCTACGTGCGCTGATATCGCGGAGATAGACATTGAAAACCGTCTGGTGTTGGAGATGAATTGAAATGACCGAGCACTCGATTGCCTTCTCCTCACCATTGGCAGTTTGTGCCAGCATCGGTTGATCATGACATTGATCAGAGCCGACACTCCGCTTGATGCATTGTCCCAGCATTTCGCGGAAACGGGTGCGATAATCGGGCTTTATGGCAATCTCCTCCAATTGCTTACCGATCAACTGATCCCTGGAATAACCGAAGAATTTAAGTGCAGTTCCATTGACCTCCACAACAATACCCTGCCCATTTAAGGTGATAATCGAAACCATGGAGTTATCGAACAGCGCACTCTTAAGAACCTCCGTTTCCCTGATCCGCTTCTCCTGCCTGTCGTGCAATGTATCACGTGCCGTAATTAACTGGCGGAAAAACTTCTTTACCCAATCCTCCAGTTGCAGAAGTTGATTTCCTTTTTCTATGACCGGCTGTTTCACCCCCAGCGCCTGCTGCCCATAACTGGAGATGCGCTTTAAAACCTGATTGATCTTGGCAGATATCAAATAGATGATAAAGGAGAACACAACCACATAGACCAGCGCAGCAAGCAATCGATCCAACTGTGCAAGTTTGGTTATATTTTCTATGTTCTGCCGCACCAAATCCCGCGATACCATAGTGGTGAACAACAGATTGTGTTCCAACGATTGATAGTGCGTTATTGCCTGGGATGTCAATAGATAGCTGTCATGCCAATCCCGTATATAGGAACCCTGGGGTATTTCCCTGTTATCGCTGCTTACCAGCAGCCTTTGGTCATCTGAGTTGATCAATGCAATAAGGGTATCCGTACCGTGGGCCATCTTCTGCGACTCGGCAAGAAAGCGTTCATCTATATCGATGATCAGCAGGAGTACTGCTGGATCCGTCTCCTGCTGATAGGCGATATTCGACCATACCAACAGATAGGGGTAGCCATTGATCAGGGTGACATTCAGGCCATCATGATTTGGATACAACTCAATTACTCTTTCGAGACTGAATGGCAGTAGCTTTTGTTGGTAGATCTCACGCGCATTGCCTTGCATATCCATCAGTACCACTTGGCTGGGCTCAATCATACTTACATTTGGGTGGCCGATTTCCAACCAGCTTGGCGTATCATTGTAATATTTTGCGCGCAGCGCCGACTCCTGCCAGGAAAAAGAGTTGAGGTAGGTGATGAGCTGCCAGTGATTTGATAGCGAGTGCCCCTGTACTTGCCACTCTCTTATAAACTCTTCGAAGCGACGCCGGGTCTCCACGGCACGTACATCCAGCCGCCGCACCAACTCACTTTGAAACAGCTGTTCCAGGTGCTTACCCTGGATCGGGTCCAGTAATAACCAAGCAACCAATCCGCTGAAAATACCTGCCAACAGGGAGAGTGCAGGCAAGGATATATTTAGTAACTTGGCACGCCAACTTTTTGTTTTAATAGTGCTCATAATGCAGATAGTCGAGGTGGGCGGCAATAAACCATCAAATTCTAATAAGGCTTTCGGTACATAAGGAAGCCGTCCACTGCACCCTTTTTACCCTGGTTGCTATCGCGATTCCAGTTTATTGGGTAAATGCTATGGAAATCAGTTAATTCCCAAGCATCATGCATGTGCCCGATGTCAGCTTCGTAGGTCTAATGTTTGGTCTCTGGATACTTGAGTTTTAGCGGAACTTGGAAAACAAAAAAAAGACGCAGAATGCGTCTTCTTAAATATGAAATCCAGCTAGCTGGAACTATTATAGTTTTCAGGAGGTTCGATTAGGTCAATAGTTATAACCAACCTGTTTAGACAAGGCCTGGGAGGTTTCACTATAACCAGTGTGCATATATGCCCTTTCCGCCACTGTAGCATAGCCATACAGCATTTTTCGTAGCATCTGTCTTACTCCGGCATCCAACTCACTGAACATCAGGCCCAGACAACCGGATTGCTGATGCACGATGAACGCCTTGGCCTGGCACTGCTTCTGGCCGCCACAGGAATCGACAGGGAATGAGACTTCAACGATCGGATTCAGCTTATGTGTGCTGTCGCCAATATCGACCAGCATACCGCTCAAGCTGATATTTCTTATCTTAGCGTCTATTTTACCGAGAGTGCGATCATTGATGATAATGTCTAGAGATAGCAACTTGCGATGGTCACGTCTGTGTTCCATGCTTTGGCTCCGTATAATCGCTCTTTAGTCAGGACCTAAAAGTATGGACCCAGGAGGGAAAATTTCAAATCGGGAGTATTGCCTCAAGAGATTAGGGTTTATCCTAGGTCAGGACCCCAACGATCCTCCAAACCCCCTTGATATGGTATGAAAAGAGATGACGACAAATAGCGCCCTCGAGCCGACAGCTGCTCTGGCTCCAGGCCTCATCCGCCGCTTCGCTGCCATCCTCTACGATGGCTTGCTGCTGATCGCTTTACTCTTTGTGACCACCGCCATCATCACCCTGCCATTGGGTAAACCAAGCGGGATCATGTTACTTGTTTTTCAAATTTTTATCTTTGAAATCATACCCTTGATATTCTTTACCGGGTTCTGGGCCTGGGGCGGCCAAACACTTGGCATGCGCGCTTGGCGACTCAAACTGGTCCGCATGGATGGGGGGGA
The DNA here is from genome assembly GCA_003094555.1 of gamma proteobacterium symbiont of Ctena orbiculata. Classification (GTDB taxonomy): domain Bacteria; phylum Pseudomonadota; class Gammaproteobacteria; order Chromatiales; family Chromatiaceae; genus Thiodiazotropha. The sequence continues at coordinate 16,171 of NATW01000080.1, read as the reverse complement.
TGTCAGTTGGGCGGATGCCTTCAGACGCCACCTCGCCGCACTCTTTTCGCTGCTGGTTTTTGGCCTTGGATTTATCTGGATCCTGGTCGATCCGCAAAAACTCGCCTGGCATGATAGGCTGTCAAAGACTCGATTGATAATTGTCGAATAATTGATCCAGATCACGTTTTCATTCTGGCCGAAATCGAATCGTGTCGACAGGACTTTTCCACACCCGGCAGAGTGTGGATAGCAATCTGATAAACTCGATTCGGAATCAGCCCCCCTATCACAAAGCGCGCCGGCGACAATGTGACAGAAGTGGCTGGATCACGGACGGAAACCGGCTGAAAATATCAGCTGTCGAAAGGGTGACGACGAATGATAGTCTCGTTCCTATCCGGGCCAGTTGAGATGATATCGATGGGTGTGCCACACAGCTCCTCCACCTTGGCCAGGTAGTTTTTCGCGGCTTGGGGTAATTGATCGTAACCGGTCATGCCTACGGTGGACTCCTGCCAACCCGGCATATCGATATAAATCGGCTCACACTCCTCAAAACGGTCTGCACCGGAAGGTGGGGATGTGACCTCCTGGCCATTCAGATTATAGGCGACGCAGATCTTGACCTTCTCCATGCCATCCAGGACATCCAGTTTTGTAATGCACATTCCGCTGACGCTGTTGATCTCCAGGGAACGCCGCAGGGCTACCACATCCAGCCAGCCACAGCGGCGTTTACGGCCTGTGGTTGCACCGAATTCATGTCCCTTGGTACCAAGATGGTCACCATCCTCGTCAAACAGCTCGGTGGGAAAAGGGCCTGCTCCGACCCGGGTTGTATAGGCCTTGACGATCCCCAACACATAGTCGAGATAGCGGGGACCGACACCACTGCCTGTCGCGGCACCGCCGGCGGTGGTATTGGATGAGGTGACATAGGGATAGGTCCCATGATCTATGTCGAGCAACGCCCCCTGGGCACCCTCGAACATAACGTTCTTTCCATCGTTGCGTAACTGATGCAGGGTGCCAGTGACATCTTCCACCATGGGCTGCAGCCGTTGCGCCTGTTCAAGCAGTTGATCCAGTACCTGCTGATAGTCGACCTCACCGTACTCGAACAGATGCTTGAGGGAGAAGTTGTGGTAATCCATCACCTCACGCAGTCGTTCGGCAATTTGGGCCTGGTCGAAGATCTCACCCAGGCGAATGCCCCGCCGGGAAACCTTATCCTCGTAAGCCGGGCCAATGCCCCGCCCGGTGGTGCCGATAGCCTTTGTTCCGCGTGCCTTCTCCCGGGCGGTGTCAAGGGCAATGTGATAGGGGAGGATCAGCGGACAGGACTCGGAGATACCCATGCGACTCGACGCCGGCACCCCTCTACTCTCAAGGGAGTCTACCTCCTCCAGCAGGGCATCCGGGGCCAACACCACACCGTTGCCGATCAGGCAGCGTACACCCTCGCGCAATATCCCGGAGGGAATCAGGTGCAGAACCGTCTGCTCTCCATCGATGACCAGTGTATGACCGGCGTTGTGACCACCTTGAAACCTGACCACAGCAGAGGCCTTGTCAGTCAGCAGGTCCACAACCTTGCCTTTGCCCTCGTCCCCCCACTGAGTTCCTATTATTACGACATTTTTGCCCATGGCACTCTCAAATTGTTATTTCCGATCATTATCGGAGCTAGATTTACGATAAAGTTAGCGATTCTTGCAGAATTTGTTACAGAATCAAACAGAAATCAGCCGCCATTGACCATCCGTGAGTACCAGCTGTTGATTACACCCCATCTCTTCGGCATCACCATGCTGACCGGGTAAGGCACAGACGACCCTTACCCCTGCGGCCCGTAAGCGGGCTATCTCCTGTTGCAGACCCTGATCATCCGAGATTGGGGCGAAGACCGCGGAATTCTGCGCCGTCTGCTGGGGTAGATGTGCCACCCGTATCAGGGTCTTGAGATCACAGCTGAAGCCGGTTGCCGGCCTGGATCGACCAAACACACTGCCGATGGCATCGTAACGTCCACCCCGGGCGATCTCCTTGCCACTGCCGGGCACAAACGCGGCGAACACCACACCGGTGTGGAAGTGATATCCGCGCAACTCCGCAAGATCGAAATGGACCGGCACCTCAGGCAGCCAGACTGCGATCTGATCAGCCATCATCTGCAGATACTCCAATGCCTCCTTGACAACCTTGGAAGCGCCTTGCAGCTGATCCCTGGCCTGTTGTAACGCGTTATCGCCATTCAACTCTCCCAGTCGGGCGAGCATGGCTGTATGCTCAGGGGCGATGGAAAATGCCTCGAGAAGCCTGTCGACTTCCGGCATCGCCTTACGTTGCAATGCATCGAAAAGCTCCCGCTCCTGATAATTGTTGAGACCGGCTTGTTGCGCCAGGCCTTTATAGATACCAACATGACCCAGATCCAGGTAGACATCCTCGACACCGGTGGTTTTGAGGGTCTCCATCATCAACCGCAGTACCTCGATGTCACTCTCAACCCCACTGTGCCCGTAGAGTTCTGCGCCTATTTGCAGCGGACTGCGGGTACCGGCGAATCCATCCGAGCGGGTATGCAGTACCGTACCCAGATAACAGAGACGGGTTGGGCATTGAGAGCGGATGTGATGCGCATCGATGCGCGCAGCCTGGGGGGTGATATCCGCACGAATCCCCATCAGCCGTCCGCTGAGTTGATCGGTCAATTTGAAGGTGTTCAGATCCAGGTCGCCGCCAGTGCCGGTCAATAACGAGTCGAGAAACTCGACAAATGGCGGGATTACAAAGTCATAGCCCCAGCTGCTGTATAGATCGAGCAACTCACGGCGCTTTTGTTCGATGAGGCCTGCTTCCAACGGAAGCACTTCATCGATGCCATCAGGCAGTATCCAACGTTCATTTTCCATCTTAGTTCACCAGATAGAGCAGGATTACCCCGAAAACCATACTGACAAAACCGCTGATTCTCAGTGAGCGGTTATCTTGCTGAGCTATCATCAAGAGTGCTTCCCGCATGCTATTCGGGCTCAGGAAGGGCCATATCCCCTCGATCACCAACAATAGCGCCAGCGCTACAAGCAAATCATGCCACATCGATGAATTCCCCATAAAAAAACCGGGGATCATCCCGGTCGTAAGCATGCGGCCCGCCAGGACCGCCGGCCATTCTCTCAGAGCAGGACCCTGTTGTCCATGCAGATCGGATCAAGCAAGCCGATATTGGAAAAACAAGGGGTTATAACTATAGAATGACTGAACAGTAATAGTGCGGTGCCAATCAGGCCACCACCCGTAGCGCAGGTGGTGGCTGATTTATCACTTGAGGTTACTGACCTCCGCGGTTCTTCAAGTAGCGGAAGAAATCGGAGTCGGGTTGCAGAACCATCACATCAGAACGGTTTTGAAAACTATTTTTATAGGCATTCAGACTCCGATAGAAGGAGTAGAACTCGCTGTCCTGTTTATATGCATTGGCGTATGTCTCCGCAGCTTTTCCGTCACCCTCACCGCGTAGTTTTTCCGCCTCCCGGTAGGCGGAGGCCACGATGACCACGCGCTCACGATCGGCGTTGGCGCGGATCTTCTCAGCCGCCTCAGCACCCTTGGCCCGAAGGTCCCTGGCTACACGTTCACGTTCCGCGCGCATCCGCTGATAGACCGACTCACTCACTTCCGGGGGCAGATCGATCTGCTTGACCCTCACATCGAGGATCTCGACACCTAACTCTGCCGCCTTGGCATCGGAATCCTTGGTCAGCTTGTCCATGATCTCGGTACGCTCGCCGGAGATAACCTCCTGCACCGTGCGTTTACCAAACTCATCACGCAGACTGGTATTGATACGCTCCTGCAACAGGCGCGCGGTCTTGTCGAGACTGCCGCCGGTGGAGCGATAATACTGCGCTACGCTGGCGATACGCCATTTGGCGAAATAGTCGACGATAACATCCTTCTTCTCAGCGGTGAGAAAGCGTTCGGGACGGGCATCCATGGTCTGGATCCGGGCATCGAAGGTCTGGACATTGTTCAGTACCGGCACCAACCAGTGGAGACCCGGTTTGTAGTCAGTGGCGACAATTTCACCCAGACGCAGCTTCAATGCCACCTCCCACTGATTCACAACGAAAGCGGAGGCATAGACAATGATTGCTGCAATCGCAGCCACAGGGATTAGTATTTTAGACGTTTTCATCAACGAACCCCCCTTGTACGATCGACATTGCGGATCGGCGTGCTACCGCTCTGGCTGCGCGAGGACTCTTGAGTTGAAAACTGCTGTTCTCTCACCGCTCTTCCCTTCTCATCACCTTGAATCAGCTTATCCAGAGGTAGATACATCAGGCTGTTGCCACCCTCCGTGTCCAGCATAACCTTGCTCGACTGTCCCAACATCGACTCAATTGCATCCAGATAGAGACGCTCCCGTGTGACTTCGGGTTCAAGACGATACTCTTTGAGAATCGCCAGAAAACGGCTCACATCACCTTCCGCTTCGGCAATCACCCGGTCTCTGTAGGCATTCGCGTCGGCGGTACGGCGTGCCGCCTCACCACGCGCCTTGGGTACGACCTCATTGGCGTAGGCTTCGGCCTGATTCTCCAGCTTCTCCTTATCCTCGCGGGCCTTGATGGCGTCATCGAATGCACTCTTCACCTGCTCCGGCGGCTTCGCGGGCTGCATATTCACACTGGTGATAATGAGGCCTGTCTTGTAGGTATCGACCAACCCCTGGGCACCTTTCATTATCCGATCCGCTATGGCGCCACGTCCCTGGGTCAGGATAAAGTCGAGATCGCTCTTACCGATGATTTCACGCACCGCGGTCTCGGTTGCATCGCGTAAGGTCTTGTTCGGATCCCGATCCTGAAAAAGGAAGTCGGCAGCATCCTGAATACGGGACTGGATAGTGAACTCCACATCGACGATATTCTCATCCCGGGTCAACATCTGCGCCTTGTGACGAAATGAGGATATCTGGTCCACATTCACCAGTATGCGCCTTTCGACAGGAAACGGGATATGCCAGTGGGGTCCCGGCTCGGTGGTCTCTGAATAGGCGCCGAAGCGCAGTACCACGCCACGCTCGGCGGGCTCGACGATATAGATTCCGCTGGCGAGCCAGACGATCAGCCCGATAGCGACGATCACACCGATCGTTTTGGAACCAGGCCCTGAGCCACCGCCAATCGAGGAACCGCCCCGGGAAGGCTTGCCGCCTCCGAATATTCCACCGAATTTATCCTGAAGCTTTTTTACCACTTCATCCAGGTCTGGTGGACCTTGATCGCCACCTTTACCGCTCCAAGGATCTTTACCGTTTCCACCCGGTTCATTCCAGGCCATTGAACACTCCAACTATTGTTACTGGTTTAATCCGCGTTAACTCAAGCAGCGGATATCTATTTATGGGGACGACTATAGCTAAATTCAATCCGTATTAGGATATCCATCAAACCCCGATCTGGCGCCATTCTATCAGTACCCGGGGGGCTAGTGTACATCGTGATGGATTCTGTGACACTCAACACTAACCGATAATACAATTCTGCAATAGAGGTTCTTCCTTCAAGAGTTTCAGGAACTCCCGCTCAGACATATCGATATCCATCTCCCAGCCCCCCTCATCGGTACTCGACTCCTGCAGCACCGAACCGCGTTCAAACAGCAGCGCATGCAAACGTCCATCCTCAGGATTCAATCGCAGCCGCTGCTGGATATGATTTTTGCGAAAGAACTCAGCGAGCGCCTGATGCAACAACTCGGTTCCTTCGCCGGTAATGGCAGAGAGCCAGATACGTATAATCTGACCACTATTGTCCCGGTCAATTCTGGGCTCAACATTGGCAAGTTGATCGATTTTGTTGAATATCTCTATCTGATGGACCTTATCAGCGCCGATCTGTTGCAGCACACTGTTCACTTCCGTTATACAGGTCGCCCTCTGGTGGCTGGATGCATCCACCACATGCAGCAACAGAGAGGCATCAGTTGTCTCTTGCAGGGTGGATTTGAAGGCGGCTACCAGATCGTGGGGCAGATGGCTGATAAAACCGACAGTATCGGCCAACACCACCGCCCCCTCACCCTCAAGATCCAGCCGCCTCAAGGTTGGATCGAGGGTCGCGAATAACTGGTCAGCAGCATAGACCCTGGAACCAACAAGTGTATTGAAAAGCGTGGATTTACCCGCATTGGTATAGCCAACCAGGGAGACTGTGGGGATATCAGCCCGTTCGCGCCCGCGTCGTCCCTGTTCACGTTGAGAATCCACCCGCACCAGACGTCGTTTGATCTGTTGAATACGCTGATTCAGCATACGCCGGTCACTCTCCAACTGGGTCTCACCCGGTCCGCGCAGGCCAATACCGCCTTTCTGACGTTCCAGATGGGTCCATCCTCTCACCAGACGGGTAGAGAGGTGTTGTAACTGGGCCAGCTCCACTTGTAGCTTACCCTCGAAAGAGCGCGCCCGTTGACTAAAAATATCCAGAATCAGGCCAGTCCGATCGACGACCCGACATTTGAACTCCCGTTCGAGATTTCGCTCCTGACTGGGAGAGAGTGTATGGTCGAAAATCACCAGGTCGGCACGTTCATCGGCGACGATCTGCCTGATCTCTTCCGCCTTACCTCGCCCGACAAAGAGCTTGGGATCGGGTTGTTGCCGGCTCCCCGAGACAAAGGATACGATCTCCGCGCCTGCAGAGACCGCCAGATCACGAAACTCGTTGATCTCACCCAGATCCCTGGTTGTACCCAGATCAAGATGGACAAGTACAGCGCGTTCACCCGCTTTGGGACGTTCAAACATAGTTGGATCAGAGAGGATAGGCCGGGAGGTAGAGGATTATGCTATCGGGCATACCTTGTATGCGATAGGCCCGATAGCAAACTGTTCGTAAAGGTTAGAAATTGCCAGTACCGGTGGGTGGTGCTGGCTCTTCACCTTGGCCATTCGCATGCTGAATACGGACATTCCGCGCGGGTACGACCGTTGAGATTGCATGTTTATAGACCATTTGACTGACACTGTTCTTCAGAAGCACTACAAACTGGTCAAATGATTCAATCTGTCCCTGCAGTTTGATACCGTTGACTAGAAAAATCGATACTGGCACGCGTTCCTTCCTCAGTGCATTTAAAAAAGGGTCTTGTAGACTTTGCCCTTTAGACATGGAGTTTCTCCTTATTGTGTTTCTAATTTGGCAGTGATATTAAGCGCACAATGTATGCTGGCAACAGAAAAAAAACGACGCCACAGGCGCAAGTCTAGCACAATGTTTTTTTGTCCATGTATTCAAAATATCAATAGCAACGAATGAAAAATAGTACCCGAATCTACTAAAAGAGGCTAGGAAGGGGTGAAAAATGACGAGAACCGGTCTGAAATCAGTTCCAACGCCTGTTCAAACACCCCTCTCTCTTCATCGAGCCAGTGGCACCCCTCACAGCTTCGCAACCAGGTGAATTGACGCTTCGCCAGCTGTCGCGTGGCAATTATGCCCCTTTCTATCATCTCATCCCGGGATAACTCACCCGCTAGGTAACTGAGCATCTGACGATACCCCACGGCCCGCATCGAGGGCATTGCGGGTGAGAGATCACCCCGATCCATCAATGATCTGACCTCCTGTTCGAATCCCTCTGCCAACATCTCAAGAAAGCGTCTTTTTATACGTGCGTGTAATAGAGTTCGTTCCCCGGGTGCCCGCACCAGCTTCAACACACTGTATGGCAACCTATGACCCGCGCTACCCTGCTGAAGTTCAGTCAGGGTTTTTCCGCTAATCTCAATCACTTCCAATGCTCGAAGGATCCTCTGGGGATCATTGGCATGGATTCGCCGCGCCGCTGTGGGATCCAGCCGGGACAGACGCTGGTGTAACGCCTGCAAACCGAGCCTTTGTAAATCCTGATCCAATTGCGCCCTGACCCCGGGATCGGCTTCCGGCAAGTCAGAAAGCCCCTCTTCAAGGGCCTTGAAATAGAGCATGGTGCCGCCCACCAACAGGGGGACCCTTCCGGTCCTGGTGATTGCAGCCATTTCAGCCAGGGCATCCTGCCGAAAAGCTGCGGCAGAGTAGTTCTCCGCTGGATCCCTGATATCGATTAGCCGATGCGGCGCAATCTGCAGCGTGGTCTGATCCGGCTTGGCAGTACCTATGTCCATACCCCGGTAGATAAGTGCCGAATCGACACTGATGATCTCCAGCGGCAGGCGCTTAACCAGTTGCACTGCGAGTTCGGTCTTTCCCGAGGCGGTGGGCCCCATGAGAAAAATGGCGGGCGGTAAATCTTGGGCAGGCTCTCCGATTCCCATCTCATCGACCCCTTAGAAAGAGTCTATCCAAATCGCTTAATGTCATCTGCACCCAAGTGGGCCTGCCATGGTTGCACTGATCTGCCCGTTCAGTCCTCTCCATATCGCGTAGCAAGGCATTCATCTCATCCAGTTCAAGCCGTCGATTGGCCCGCACGGATCCATGGCAGGCCATGGTTGCCAACACCTTTTCAATCTCCACCTGCATCCGGTCGGTGTGGCCATATTCCGCAAGATCGGATAGCAGATCGCGTAACAGGGTCTCCGCATCGGCACCCCGCAGCAGTGCCGGAATCGTCCTGATCGCCAGGGAATCCCTGCCCAGGCGGCTGACTTCGATGCCGAGTTGACGCAACAGCCCTTGAAACTCCTCCACCAAGTCCGCCTCGGACGCGCTCACCGCAACCGTGACAGGAACCAACAACGGCTGGCTGGTGATGCCATCACCTGCGTGAGTCTGCTTGAAGCGCTCATAGGTGATGCGCTCATGGGCTGCATGCATATCCACCAACACCAAGCCGGTTTCGTTCTGGGCCAGAATATAGATGCCATGCAGCTGTCCCAGGGCAAAGCCCAGCGGTGGGATCTGCGCCGGCTGGGCGGACTGGGCCGCTGAATTCCCTCCAGCTTGGGTGGGTTGTTGGGCAGCGAATGCTGCTCGATAGGCGGCAGGTCGCTCGGCCAGGCGCAGATCCATAGCATGTTGTTGAGAGCGCTCATATGCCGATTCATTCACTGGCGCCACTGATGCAACAACACTCTCCTGGCTGGGCTGGGGTCGCGTCTCGGCCAGTAGCCTGTGCAGACCCCGATAGATGAAATCGTGGATAGAGCGGGAATCGCGAAAACGCACCTCGTGTTTTGTCGGGTGCACATTCACATCCACCTTACGCGGGTCCAAATCAAGGAACAGCAGATAAGCTGGATGACGGCCATGATAGAGCACATCCTGATAACTCTGGCGAATTGCGTGGGTGACCAGCTTATCCCTGACCATTCGCTGGTTGACGTAGAAATATTGCATATCCGCCTGTGCGCGTGAAAAACTCGGTCTTGCCACCCACCCGCTCAGGCGCAGATCGCCGGCCTGCTCTTCGATTGGCAGCACCTGCTCCAGAAAGCCGGCTCCAAGCAAGCTTTGAATGCGTCCTTCCCTGTCGTGCTGATCACGACAGGGTGGCAACCTATGGATCTGACGTCGATTATGGTGCAGAGAGAGCCCCACACCGAAGTGTGCCAGGGCAAAGCGTTGAAACAGTGAATTGATGTGATTGAATTCGGTCTTTTCAGTGCGCAGAAACTTACGCCTCGCCGGGGTATTGTAAAAGAGATCGCACACCTCGACGCTGGTGCCTGGAGGATGTGCCGCCGGACTGGGTTCCGTGACTGTGTCCGATCCATCCCCCCTAACCTCCCAGGCCTCACCGGCCTCCTGATGACGGGAGATCAGTCTGAGACGGGAAACCGAGCTGATACTGGGTAGCGCTTCACCCCTAAAACCCATGCTGCAAAGTGATTCCAGATCCTTGAACTGGGTGACCTTACTGGTGGCATGTCGCGACAGAGCCATGCTCAACTCCTGTTTCACAATCCCCACCCCATCGTCGCGAATGTGGATGCGCTTGATACCCCCCTGGTCGATCTCAATATCGATTTGATGCGCACCCGCATCGAGGCTATTCTCCAGCAACTCCTTGACCACCGATGCCGGACGCTCCACCACTTCACCAGCGGCAATCTGATTGATAAGTTGTGGCGGCAGGATACGGATCGGCATAATCAGCTGGCGGTTGTCATCGGTGGAAGCTGTCGGAATGGGCTATTGTGCCATCCATCCAGGAAACGGGCCATGGCCAAGCCGATATGACAGGAAATCAAGCGTTGATAGGGATAGGGGATCTGAGATCAGCCGCCGGGAATCTGCAGCACCTGGCCGATCCGAATGGTATCGCCTTTCAGCTCATTGGCATTACGCAGTCGACTGACACTGACCTGGTATCGATTGGCAATGGCGATCAGCGTTTCACCCCGGGAGATGACATGCTTGCGTGGCGCCTTTCGCGCCTGATTGGAGGCAAGCAGTGTTCCAGGGGGTGGTTGGAATTTGAAATAGTCGCGTATCCCCTTCATCAGGGCGGTGGCCACCTTTTGCTGGTGTTTCTTACTCCTCAGGCGCCGCTCTTCATCCGGGTTGGAGATAAACGCGGTCTCCACCAGCATGGATGGGATATCTGGAGACTTCAACACCACGAAACCCGCTTGCTGCACCCTGCGCTTATGGGTTTTACCCAGCCCTTTGAGCTGCCTCAATACCCGGTTGGCGGCCTCAGAACTCGCCTGCAAGGTGCCGATCTGGGAGAGATCGAGCAATACGGAGGCGAGCATGTCATCCTTATCCTCCAGGGAGACACCACCCACCAGGTCCGCACTGTTTTCCCTTTCCGCCAACCAACGGGCCGCTTCATTGGAAGCCCCGCTACGCGACAGGGTGTAGACCGATGAACCCCGCACCTTGCGGTTGTGAAAGGCGTCGGCGTGAATCGACACGAACAGATCCGCCTGGGCCTCTCTCGCCTTGGCAATCCGTTTTCTTAATCCGAGATAGTAGTCACCATCACGAATCAGCACCGCCCGCATACCCTTCTGTTTATTGATCGCTGCAACCAATTTACGCCCTATCGCCAGCACCACATCCTTTTCATAGGTTCCCTTGACGCCACGGGCACCGGGATCCTCACCACCATGACCCGGATCCACGGCAATTACCACATCCCGCTTCCCCAGCGCCTTCGCTGTCTTCACCGGTTGGGTGCGTCGGGCAGCGGTATGTTTGTCATCATACAGATCGATAACCAGACGATGGCCGTACTCCCGATTGGGCTTGAGTGAGAAGCTCTTCGGTTTGACCGCACTGGTAAGATCGAATACAACCCGCATATCGCGCTTGTCGCGAACCGCGGATCTCATGCCCCGGATAATCTTGTTCTCTTTGGTTGGGTCGGGAAGATGTTCGGTCAGGGTGGTGTTTTTCAGATCCAGCACCAGGCGATCAGGCCCCTTCAGGGTGAAGATCTTATGGCTGATCTGACTGTTCGCATCGAACACCAATCTGACATGATCGGGTGCCGACCAGATGCGCAAGCCGGTGATCTGCGACTGTTTAGCGTAGAGAGGGAGACTGCTCAGCAACATCAGCAGCAGCAGTAGGCAATTCTTCCTCATTTCCCCATGACCTTTGAATACGAGCAAATTCATCCTAAAAATAGCACGCTATAATCATTTTTCCAAGGTTTTCTGTAGGATAGGCAATTTTTCTTTAAAAAACTTAAACATTTGCCAGTGCTTCCTGCAACTCCGGGAGAGATTTGGCACCTCGATCGGTCACAGCTTCGAATTTTATCCTCCGCGCCTGATCATGGTGGGTGAAATGCACCATCAGATCCGCCTGGGGCAATACACCGACACCCTTTTCAGGCCACTCTATCAACAGCAATGCATCCCTATTCAACAGATCCTCAATGCCTAAATAGTCCAACTCCCTGGGATCAGAGAGACGATAGAGGTCAAAATGGTAGTAGGATTGACCCGCCAATTCGTAGGGCTCCAGCAAGGTATAGGTCGGGCTTTTGACCCTTCCCTGGTACCCGAGCTGGCGCAGAAACCCCCTTACGAGGGTTGTCTTTCCCGTCCCAAGGTTTCCCTCGAGATAGACAATAAAGGGTGGTCTGCAGTTCAATGCCAGACAGGCACCAACCGCCTCCTGTCGTTGCTCGCCTTTGACCTCTATTTCAAACACTGTCACCAATACCATTGAGAAGGGTGCGTATTTCAGGCAGCAGATCACCGGCCAAGAGACCGATTTCACCCTTGATTGCAGCCCTGTCACCCGCTGCCGCATGCAGACAGACCCCCAATTCAGCAGCTTCGAGACCTGGGTGGCCCTGCGCTATCATGGCGCCGATGATACCGCTTAAGACGTCACCGCTCCCCCCTGTTGCCATACCCGGATTACCGTCACTGCAGAGTGAGGTGGGCTGAGCACTGCTATCACCTATCAGGGTACCCGCACCTTTCAGTACCACAACCCCCCCAAAGCGCTGCTGTATCTCTTCCACTGCGCTAAATCGGTCATTTTCCACCCGGGCTATATCACAACCGAGAAGCCTCGATGCCTCTCCCGGGTGCGGTGTCAGGATCCAATTCTCCCGCTGCCTTGGCTGATCGGCCAACCAGTTGAGACCATCCGCATCGATGACCAGCGGAAGCGTGAAACCACTGGCAGCCCGATGGCACATCTCTCCCCACTCATTTCGCCCCAGACCAGGCCCCAGCACCAGGGCATCGGCGCGATCCATCAGTTGCTCCAGCTCCTCCACCCCAGTCACTCCCCGCACCATCAGTTCGGGACGACCCAGATTCAGGCAGTGGGCATGGTCGGGATGTGTAGCCAAGGTCACCAGACCCGCCCCGCTCCGTGCGGCCGCTTCTGCTGCCAGGCGGGCAGCACCCGGATAGCCCCGGTCACCGGCAATAACCAGCAGGTGACCAAAATCACCCTTATGGGCGGTGCGTCGCCTGGGCTGGATGAGGCTGGAGCGCTTTTGCCAGTCGATGCGTTTGCAGGCAAGCCGTTGATGGGCATAGACCCGTGCCGGGATTTCCAGGGCATCGAAAACGATCTCACCACAGCAATCAGGCCCCTGGCCGGTAAACATCCCCTGTTTCAGGCCAATGAAACTGATGCTGGCGCGTGCCTCGATGGCGCAACCCATAATACGCCCGGTATCGGCATCCAGCCCGGAAGGGATATCGATGGCAAATACATTCGCAGGATGACGGTTTATCTGTTCGATGGCCGACGCCCAATCTCCCCTCACATCACGTTCAAGTCCCGTACCCAGGATGGCATCCACGATCAGGTCGGGTTTACCCAGCTTCTCGAAGGGCTCTATGGGATGGCCCAGGGCTGTCCAGGACTCCGCCATGATCAGGGCATCCCCCTTCAGTTGCAGGGCGTCACCCAACTGCAGTACCCGTACCCGTATGCCGGCCTGGCTGGCCAATCGAGCAACCACATAACCATCGCCACCATTGTTGCCCATACCGCAGACCACGACGATCTCAGATAGATCCGGCCATCGATCCCGCATGAACTGATAGGCTCGGCTTCCGGCACGCTCCATCAGTTCTGCACCGGGGATGTTGAACTCCTCGATGGCGATACGATCGAACTCTCTCACCTGATCCGCCCGATATAGGGCATAGGGCAGCTCTTCGATATGTGGCATAACACGCATTCGATTATTCTTAATCAAAGTCCAGTTTCCAATCCACGCTCTTTACCCATTGTGCTTGAGTAACCATACCCTGTTGCATATGAGGCTTCAAAATGTGTTCGAGCACCAAGTGAACAGATAGGAGTCATACTACAAGTGAGCTATAGTGACACTCCACTATCCATCCACAGTCAGCCGCTTTCATACGCTTAACCCGGCAACCATATATGGCGCATTCAGGGCTTCAAATATTGCAACAAGATCAGCTGGAGCAATTGACCCAAAACATCAAGGCATGGGCGCAAACCCTGGGACTGAGTGCCATCGGTATCAGCGATACCGAGATCACCAGGGCGGAATCCGAACTGAACAGTTGGCTTGCCAGAGGTTACCACGGTGAAATGGACTACATGCAAAAACATGGCACCAAGCGCAGCCGTCCCGCTGAACTGGAACCCGGCACCACTCGCATCATATCGGCCAGATTAAACTATCTGCCGGAACCATTGACACAGTCCGAACAAGTCCTGGCGGATCCCGAACTGGCCTTTATCGCACGCTATACATTGGGCCGTGACTATCATAAGTTACTGCGTAAAAGATTACAGAGACTGGTGGAATTGATCCGCACCGGGGTGGACAGCGCCGATTTCCGGGTGTTTGTCGACTCGGCGCCGGTGATGGAAAAGCCCTTGGCGCAAAAGGCGGGACTGGGATGGATTGGCAAACATACAAACCTGATTGCCAGGGATGCAGGATCCTGGTTCTTTTTGGGAGAGATCTTTACCAATATTCCTTTGATCTGCGACTCACCGGCACAGGACCATTGCGGTGACTGCTCGGCCTGTATCAGCTGCTGTCCCACCCAGGCCATAGTTGCCCCCTATCAGCTGGACGCCAGACGCTGTATCTCCTACCTGACCATCGAACTGCATGGCTCGATCCCCGAAGCGCTAAGACCCGATATAGGCAATAGGATCTTCGGTTGTGACGACTGCATGCAGGTCTGTCCCTGGAACCGTTTCGCCAAACTTACCGGAGAGATCGATTTCCTGCCCCGTGCCTCACTCGACAGCTCCACCCTGGTCGAGCTGTTCAACTGGGACAAAGCCAGATTCCTGAAGACCACTGAAGGCTCTGCAATCCGCCGCTTGGGACACACACGCTGGTTGCGTAACATTGCTGTAGCCCTGGGTAATGCCCCTTCATCAGTAACGGTTGTCACGGCATTGCAAAAGCGCCTGAATCACCCATCGCCCATGCTCCGGGAACATGTTGTATGGGCCCTCGATCAGCATCGGGTGTAGAGATCAGGGCAGGCGCAGGAAATGATCCCGGTAGTAGCGTAACTCATTGATGGAGTCCTTGATGTCATCCAATGCCAGGTGCTTCCCCTGTTTCGAGAATCCTTCGCTAAGGGAAGGCGCCCATCGATTCATCAACTCCTTCAGGGTGCTCACATCCAGGTTCCGATAGTGGAAGAAGGCCTCAAGCTTCGGCATGCTCCTGGCCAGGAAACGCCTATCCTGGCAGATGCTGTTGCCACACATGGGGGAGGCGCCACTGGGCAGGTATTCCTGCACAAAACTCAGGGTTTCAGCCTCTGCCTTTGCCTCGTTATAGCCGCTCTGCTGAACCCGTTCAACCAACCCGGAAGCAGCATGTTGCCGCTGGTTCCACTCATCCATCCCATCCAGTCTCTGCTGTGACTGATGTATAGCGATCATGGGCCCTTCCGCGATGATGCTCAATCTTGCATCGGTGACGATGGTGGCGATCTCGATAATCTCATCGTTCTGGGGATCGAGCCCAGTCATTTCCAGATCGATCCATATCAGGTTGGAGGCGTCAACAGGCATCTTGTTATCCTTCTTTCAGTTACAGCTGCCTGATTCTAGCAGGAAGCCGCCACTCTCTGTATTCTATCAGAGGCGGACCCATGCCATGAATCGCCCTGAAAAAAACTGTGAGCATTTTTCAACTGGCGCAATCTAACTAGGGCCTGTTAACACTAATCCAATGTACTCTGTTGTGCCTGAAGAAGCGCCAATCAAGGCGCGAGGAGAGAAGTTTGGTGACTCCAAATGAACGACGAGCAACGCTGAGTGGCGCTTTTTCAGGCGCACCCCAAGGGCACTTCCTTCGGGGCGCAACCCGAAGGGCTGGAGCTGTTTTTCCACCCAGCGGCGTTAACATTCGCTCATGTAGCGCTGCTACACCACGCTCATTCTGCCTTGCTGGACGAAAAAACAGCCCCAGCAGAGTGCATTGGATTAGTGTTAACAGGCCCTAGAGAGTTCATACCTCAACCGAAAAACAGAAACAGGACTGATGCCGATATTTACCCAACTATTTCTTATTTTCCTGGCCATTGGCACCCTGCTTCAACTCTGGCTGCTGTTACGCCACCTCGGGCATGTCCGTCAGCACCGTGACCGGGTGCCCCACGAGTTCAGTGAAAGCGTGACCCTTGGCGAACATCAGAAGGCTGCGGATTATACCCAGGCAAAAGGCCGCCTCGCGATCATTGAGACTCTACTGGGTGTTGGCCTGTTGCTTGCGTGGACCCTTGGCGGCGGACTCG
>NATW01000079.1 GCA_003094555.1 gamma proteobacterium symbiont of Ctena orbiculata | reverse complement strand
CATATGACAGTGGTCTTTCTCGGACAAATAGCGCCATCTCAAAGGCGTTGCATGGAAGATATTGCCGATACCGTCAGGGTGCCGACCTTTCAGTTGTCCATCGACCATACCGGTTACTGGTCGAGACCAAGGATCCTCTGGGCTTCACCAGGAGAGACCCCGCAAGCACTTAGTCAACTGGTCGCCGATTTAAACAATGGTCTGACGGGTTGTGGTCACGAACCGGAACAGCGTGCCTATAAACCTCATGTCACTCTCTTCAGAAAGGCGCGCCAGGTTGTTCCGGCACAACTGCCACAACCCATCGTCTGGCAAGTGAAAGAGTTCGTTTTGGCAGCTTCGGCAAACACGGGTTTGTCCGGGACGCGCTATCAGGTTTTACGACGCTGGCCATTGGAGTGATATTAGTGTTAACAGGCCCTAGTTCAGGACTGCTGCTGCTCCTGACGTCCGTAAAGAGAGGTGTAGAGGCCATTGTTTTGCAACAACTCTTCATGGCGACCCTCTTCCACTACCTGGCCATCTTCAAAGACCAATACCCGGTCAGCCTGTTTTACCGCGCTTAGTCTGTGGGCAA
Organism: gamma proteobacterium symbiont of Ctena orbiculata; assembly: GCA_003094555.1. Taxonomy (GTDB): domain Bacteria; phylum Pseudomonadota; class Gammaproteobacteria; order Chromatiales; family Chromatiaceae; genus Thiodiazotropha. The sequence goes on along the minus strand of NATW01000079.1, from coordinate 31,094 downwards.
TGATGACCGTGGTTCGTCCCTGTAGAAAGTTCTGCAGGGCCTCATGCAGGTCCCCTTCCGTTGTGGTATCCAGGGCGGAGGTGGCCTCGTCGAGAATCACCACCTTGGGATCGGTCAATACCATGCGGGCGATGGCGAGGCGTTGCCGCTGTCCTCCGGAGAGACGGACGCCGAAACGGCCGATCAGGGTCTCCAGGCCTTGCTCCATGGCTTGAATGGTCTGTTTAAGTTGCGCAATCTCCAGGGCCTGCCACAGCTTCTCATCCTCGATCTCGCGACCCAGGGTGAGGTTGATCCTGACGCTGTCATTGAGTAGGGCGGGGTGTTGTAGCACGGTGGCCACATGATCCCGCACCACATCCATGCCGATCTCATCTACCGCAACTCCATCAAACAACACCCGTCCGGTCTTGACCGGATAGAGACCCAGTATGATCTGCACCAAGGTGGTCTTGCCACCGCCGCTGGCGCCGACGAAAGCAACCTTTTCACCGGCCTTGATCTCCAGGTTGACGCCATTCAAGACAGACGAACCATCACCATAGGCAAACTGGATATCCTCAAGACGAAGGCTGACGGTGGACTTGCCGAGAAAGGGGTTGTGCTTGTGGGGGTAGGTCGGTTCAAGATCGACCTTCAGCATATCGTTGATGCGGCTGAGAGCCGCTTGCGCGCCATTATAGGCATACTGGATATTCAATACTTCCTGCACCGGTCCCATCATGAACCAGAGATAGGCGTAGACACCAAGCATCTCGCCGATAGTCAGATCTGACCAGAGCACCATAAACATGCTCACAGCACGAAAGATGTCGAAACCGAACAGGAAGATCATGAAGGAGAGTCGATTGGCGGCATCGCTCTTCCAGGTGAATGCGGCAGAGTGATGGCGGATATGGTCGGCCTTATCGATGATGCGTCGAATGTAGTGGCGCTCCCGGTTACTGGCGCGTATCTGCTGGATCGCATCCAAGGTCTCTTCGAGGGATTCCTGGAACAGTTGAAAGGCGGAGTTTTCCCGCTTCTTGAGGTGCTTGACCTTGCGACCGAAGATGGTGGTGAAGTAGATCACCAGGGGATTGAGCAAGAGGATGAACAGGGCCAGGGCCCAGTTGATCCAGAGCAGCACGATTGCGGTTCCGATGATGCTCAACGAGGCCACCAGAAACTTGCTGGTGGTAACGCTGACAAAGCTGTCCACGGCTTCCAGATCGGTGACGAGGTGGGAGGCGACGGTACCGCTGCCCATGGTCTCGTAGGCGGACATGGAGATGCGTTCAAGCCTGAGGAGCAGATCCCGTCGGATGTGAAAAATGACATCCTTGGCGATCCTGGTGAATTGCCAGGTCTGCCATACCCCGAAGATAAGGGCGAGAAGGCGCAGAATGAGGGTGAGGACCAGGATTGCTATAATGTAGAGCACAGGCCCGTGCCAAGCCTGGGGAAACAGGGCATTCATGGCGGCAATCGCCCGCCCTGGCTGGTTCAGCAGCACTTCGTCCACCAGCAGTGGTATCAACAGGGGAACAGGTACGGCGGCGATGGCGCCCAGCACGGCGATCAGATTCGCGGCGATGAGTTCGCGGCGGTGATGCAGCACCATGTCGATCAGTTCATTCCAGCGATATTCCCCCTCGCGCAAGCCGGATTTGGATAGTGGGTATGTGACATCGCTACTCATGACAACGAAGGTTGGCCTTCATCCGTCGCAGCCCCTCGATACGGCTCTGGGTGTGGTGAAGACGATCATTCTCCTGATATTCCGCGACGGCGGAATAGCCCAGATAACTGAGTGCGCCGGGCACCCACAGAGAACCGATCCAGATGGAAGCACCGGTATAGGGGTCTTCGTAGAATCCCGGTTTGGCGCTGTAGGATCGACCTTCGAGCTGAGACAATCGTTGTTCCAATTGCCTGCAATTCAGCTGCTCGTCCCCCGCCTCATAGAGGGGTTCAACAGGTCGGGGATAGGCCCTTTGATCCTCATCCGACATGACAGGTGCCGAGACCGGCAGCAACAGGAGCAATGACAGGGTATATGGTTGAAGTTTCATTAGGCTACGGCTCCCTATCTCCTCAGCGAGACCTGGCGGCGGCTTGGAATGGGGGTCAGAGTACGGACTCGTTAAAATCGTAGATCAGATTACTTTCCGGACGCTGTACGAAATTCCCCTGCACATAATCGGTACCACTGCTCCATAACACGGCAATGCTGCGTGGGTCCTCAACCTGTGGAGCAATAACTTTGATACCTTTTTCATGGGCAAGTTCTATGAGCTCTTTGAGACCTTGCTCAGGATCCTGCAATAGATTGAAATCGAGTTTGATATAGTGAATCGGAAGATGTTCGATAACTCGTTCGGTTTCCGCTGTATGGGTGACACGGGTCAGCAGGGACGTGATGCCGATCTTGTCCAGCATATCAATGCAGATCTTGGCGGATTTCAGGTTTTTGGCTATCTCATTGATGTTGAACTCGAATGTCAGGCTGTTTTTGTGAATCTGCCCCTGACGGTGTTTGTTGCGTAGCCAGGTAAGACGCTCCATGTTCTCCAGCAGATCCGTGGATTGGGAGACGAACAGATGCAGATCACTGCCCTGGTGTTTATGCTCACTGATGGCATGTACGGCACGTCGCGTGGTCCACTGATCGACCTTGCTGATCAATCCCGACTCCTCAGCCTTGGGAATGAATTCTGCGGCACGATGCAGTTTGCCATCGGGTTCCTGAAGTCGAAGCAGGGTCTGGTAATGGGCCTGGGTGCTGCCCTGGAGGGCAACAATTGGCTGGAAAAAGATGTCGAAATAGTCATGCTCAAGGGCGCTTTCGATCAATGATCCCATATCTACAGCAGCAGCTTCACCCGTCTGATCCTGTGTCGCTACCTCAATTTCAACGAATTTGATTTGATTGCCACCTGCCTCCTGGGCATTACGGCTGGCGATCTGGGCATGGGCGATAATTGAACGGGAATCGTGATTATTCGTCTCTACCGGGTAGATGCCGATGCTGAGGGTAACGCCGACAGTGGCGTTCTCGACTTCGATAATCTGCTTTGATGCGTATTGACACAGGGCTTCACCCAGAGACTGCAATTCCTCCTGGGTAGGACGCAAGGCAAGCAGGCTCAGGCTGTTGTCTCCAAAACGGGTCAATATATCCTGGCTCTGCAACTGCTGTTTGAGGTGGTCGGCCACCACCGCAAGTACCGCATCCAGACCGCCGATACCCACCGTTTGGATAAGATCCTCCGGGCTGTCGATCTGAATGAAGTAGATTCCCGTGATTTCATCGATAGGTGATTCTGATTGCAGCAGGGCATCCAGACGCTCAAGCAGATAGTTGCGGGAGTGTAGTCCCGTCTCTTTTTCACCCCGGGTATGTCCGTGGAGACGGTGACTGAGTTGACGCGCGCGACGAATGCGGTTGGTGACCGTGGTGATGAGGTGTTTGGGAGCGATCGGTTTGGAGAGAAAGTCCTCGCCACCAAAACTGAGTGCGCTCAACTGCTTGTCGAGATCCTGCTCACCGGAGAGGAACACGATCGGCACATCGAGAAACTCATTATCCTCCCGGATAACGGTTGTCAGTTCGGTACCGCTCGCTTCCGGCATGTAGAGATCCATAAGGATCAAGTCCGGCTTGAATTCCTGCAGGACATCCATCACTTGCAATGGATCGATGACACTCCGGCATTCGAAATTGGCCTTGCTTAAAATGGCGTCGGCAAAGTCCGCCTGGGCCGGGTCGTCCTCGACGATCAGCACACGATAGGCGGTATGGGAATGGGTGGATGAGAGTTCGTGGATGCGTTTTGCCGCCAGATAGGGATCGACCGGCTTTACCCAATAGGCACTGGCATCCACGCGCATAGCGGAGAGACGTGTCTTCAGGTCGGAGTTGTCTGCGACAAAGGCCACAGGCATACCAGGGAGTCCATTGTTCTTATTCCACAATCCCCCCTTTTTCGATTCGGGGAAGAGATCTTCCAGCATATCCACATGGCTGATCAGTAAGCTTGAATCATCCGGATTGATCTCGTAGTGATGAACAACCTGCTCCACGTCGGTGAGATATTCAACGTCAAATTGGTTGACTTGCAGATGTCGGGTCAGATTCGCTGCCAGGGCTTCATCGACACCTAGAATAAAAACCTTCTGAGCAGTCGCAAGCTTTGGTGCCTCCTCTTCAGTCTCCGCGGGCTTGCTGGCAAGCAGTTCCGCCTGCTGGTTGCAGGCCTGGATGGCCGCATCCTTGAAGGCGTGGACCAAGCCGTCCAACGCGACTACATCGTCGTGCTGTGGCTTCAAACCTGTGCCGTGATAGTCACCGAGATGGGAAATCAGAGATTTTCCACTCTGGGCGATCTGCGGTACACCGAACTTGGTCCCGGATTCATTCAGGGTAGAGATGCGTTCGATCAGCGTATCCAGATGGTTGCCTTTCCAGTCGCTGTGTACCAATTGGTGCCAATTCTCCAGAATTGCGGAGACCCTGCCCGGGACCTGATTCAGGAATGTCTGAACCAAGTCAGGTTTTGCGGCTTGTTTGGCGGCTTTGTCGTTACTCATCAGGAATTTGGGTTTATTTTATACGATTCTGGTTCCTGCATCATACGCTGCATCCGGCGTGTCAATGCAAGACATTTGCTTCAGCTTCTAACTATTTGTCCAATCAGGGAATGATAGCGGTTTGTTAGGCCAACAGGAAGCACTCATTAAGGAAAAGCAAAGATATCACAACTCTATTTCAGCCAGCAGGATAATCCTCAATCGATTGCAGCTCGGTGACGTGGAAAGCGCCCCCTGTTATTTCCCAGCGAATATTGAAATCATAGAGACGCATGCCGAATTGACTCCTTTTGGCTTCGTCCAGATATGCCGGGCGAGGGTCATTTTGCAGAATGCCCAGTATCAGCTGTCGCAAGTGCCGGGCCTCCATAGCCGGCAATTGCTCGAGGGCCTTTTCCGCTGCATCCGAGTAGCTCAACTCAATCCTCTCCCCGGGGGCATCTGGGGCGTACCCACTCTCTGCGTCCGGAACCGCATCCACATAGGGTAGATAGGGTTTGATATCGAGCACTGGGGTACCATCCAGGATGTCGATACCAGCCAGGTGCAGCGTGACCCTATTGTTGGACAGATCGAGTTTGACCAGCTCGACAACCGAGAGACCGATGGGATTGGGGCGCATGGGGCTGCGCGATGCAAATACACCCACGCGTTGATTTCCCCCCAATCGGGGTGGGCGAACGGTGGGTTTCCAGGCATCCCTAGGTGACTCGTGAAATACGAACATGACCCATATATGCGAGTAGTCAACCAACTCGCGAAAGGCCTCCGCTCGGTTGTAGGGGGGTACTATCTCCAGTCTGGCTTCGGCTTCCGGTATCAGGCGCGACTGCCTGGGAATGCCGAATTTTTCCTTGAAACAGGAGTGGATGATACCGATGGGTTTGAATTCGAACGGCTGCATCATTAATCTTTAAACTGAATAACCTTTTTCAGTGGGTTGAGGTTGATTTCATCGAAGACCGTACCGGGATGGGCGTGCACTACCAGCATCACGGTATTTGCAATATCTTCCGCCCGCAATGCGTTTTCCGCCAGCTCGCCCGGTTTGAAATTCAGATCGTCGTAAAAACCCGTATCCACCATGCCGGGATTGATGAGGCAGACCCTTACCCCACTGTTGCTGCATTCAGCCCGCAGTGACTGGGCGAATCCCCGCAAGGCAAACTTACAGGCCGAGTAGACCGCACCTTTGCGTCCGCCGCTCAGCGCCGATTCTGAACCGATGATAACCAGATCGCCAGCTGCGGATCTCTTGAGCAAGGGCACCAGGGCGCGGGCGACATAGAGATGCTGCAGCAGATTGATTGCCACCAGGTCACTGATCTGCTGGTAAGAGAACTCCTCTATATTGCCGAAGCGTCCGGATCCGGCATTCAAAATCGCACCGTTCAGGTCCGGGTGTTGAGCCGTTATCCGCGCCAAGTGCTCTGGCAACCTATCCAATGCGGCAAGGTCGACAATATATTTTTCAAGTCCCTCTGCTTCGGCCCACTGGCTGAAATCCCGGCCAACAGCCAAGACGCGATGACCCTGATTCAGCAAGCGCTTTGTGATCGCAGCGCCAATACCGTCACTGGCACCGGTAACGAGAAATTTCCTTGCGGTGGTCTGGGGATCGTTTGCCATAAATCATTTACCGATAGTGATCAATCAGGGATCGAATCAATCCGAGCTGTTGGCTAACCAGTGATTGCACGAATTTTCCGCTGATCCCCCGGGATTCATAGTCAGGATTGTCCGAGACTATCTTGAATACTGTGGCGGAAGTGATTGAGTCGATCTCGCTTACAGCGCCAATGAATCCGGATGACTCCATATCATAGGCCATGTTATCCGCATATTCAGACTGGGCCCTGGATACGCATGTCAATGCACCGACAGCTTTGGTCATTTGCTGAGGGATGGCAAGTGACCAGGTCACATCCCTCTGCTGATCGATGATGCGATCAATCAAAATTGGTGTGCCGACTTCAAGAGACCCGTGACCGCAGATACCGAGGTTGATCCACTGCATAGCAGAGCCGGGTGTTATTGAATGTATGTAGCGCACGCCTTGGGCAGAGGCAGCAGCGCCAGTCCCGGTTATGACTAACTGAATGCCATTCCCGACATAAACAGGCATACGCATGTTTGCCTGATCCCGCTGTAAGTTCAATTGCTCGATCAAAGGCCTTGCCTCTGCGGGCAACGCAATGACTAGATTGGTTGAAATGCTATCTGTTACCACATCCATTTCATTGTATCCGATACCGTCTCTGTATATCCCGATAATATGCCGCACGTTGGTTATGACCACGCTTCTCCGCGCCCAGGGCCAGGATGTTGCATTTAGCAATTAACATATCGATGGTTGCAACCCGGTCATCCCCGTCAAGGCATTGATTCTCGAGTAGATTAATTAAGCTATGAACACGAAATCTATCCATGCCCCAATGCTGCTGGGACAACTGGTCGGTGTGTCCTCCATACTTCTCTATCAGTGGTTCGTCGATGAACAGCACCTCTTCCCCGGCACAGATCCTCAGCCATAAATCGTAGTCTTCGCAAGCGGGTAGTTCGGTATCGAATAGACCGTACTCTTCAAACAATGTCCGATGCAGCATGACCGAGGAGGGGGAGATGACACACAGGGGCAGGCAGCGCTGGAATATCCTGCCGCCACTTTTGGCATGCTTATGCATTTGGTTGACTCTGACGCCATTGCGTATCCACACTTCGTTACTATGGCAGAGACGATATTGTGGTGACTCGGTCAATGCCCCGATCTGCAACTGGAGTTTATTCGGTAACCAGCGATCGTCGGAGTCGAGAAAGGCAATCCACTCGCCCCGCGCATGCGCTATTCCCAGGTTGCGTGCACTGCTGACACCAAGATTGGATTGATGAAGGTAGTCACACTGGCTATATCGCTCTTTCATCAACCTATCTGTGCCGTCTTCAGAACCATCATCTACAACAATGATCTCCAGTGGCGCATGGGTCTGTGACAATACCGAGTCAACTGCTCTCGGCAAGCTATGGATACGATTGTAGGTTGGGATAATAACTGAGATCGACATACAACTTTTATATAACACATTGCTGCTATTCAAAATATGGAGAGCTTGACTGAATAGCTTGATAAACCCTTAAAAATTATGGTTTTTTGTGAAATTGTTTGAGCTGTTTTGCAAAAAGCGGGCAAAAAACCCCATATACTTTATAATTGAACAATTAAACTGTGCGCTAAAACCTATGGATGGATTCTCAACAATGCGTGTCTGGCAAGGGATACTGCACATTCCAGCAACCTACCTGAGAGGAGGGTTTCTCCTCGGAGCCTATGCTGAAGTGAAATCGAGAAGATTTGATACAGATGCTGTGCTTGAGAAAATATTACAGCACGACAAAGAGGGGTTCGTCTCTTTCTATGAACGCTACAGGGGGCGTGTCTACCGCTTTATCGTCAGGCAATATGGCACTGGAGAGTATGGCAAAGCCGCCTACTATTCGGCCTGGCGGCATCTGGTGATTTCAGGGCTTACGAATAAAACGCCCAAGGATCTCAAGCTCTCTTTCTATCAATACCTCGGAAAGTCGGTACAAACACCAGGGGTAGCGCAAAGCGCGGATATGCAGAGTAACTATCTACCCCGTGATATCGAACAGGATGGCAACTGGAGTTTGGTGCTGATGGAACACTTCAAACACCTGCCCGACGATAAAAAGCGCTACTTTCTCTTCAAGCATGAGCTGGGTATCAGTGAAACGGCCATTTCCAAGGTATTGCATGTCAGCAGAAAGAGGGTAGAAAAGGGATTGAGAATTGCAGAGTCGCAACTTCATGAGGCAATGATAGATTCCGGCTGTCCGAAGAGGCGTTCCCTGGAGAGGCTCTATCGTGAAAGTCGCGTAGTGAAACCACCTGCATCCTGGGATCGGGAGATTATCGACTCCTACAATATGTGGCTTAAACAGACCGAGCAACCAGATCAGCTTAAGCAGGCTCCTGCTGAACCTGCCGCTTCCCCTGGTTTGGTCGGTAAACTGGGTCTCATCAAAGATCAGGTCAGATCCAAAATTTCCACACTTGGCAAACGCTCCAGCCCAAAGGGAGCTCGGGTGCGTAAAGTTACCTAGGGCCTATTGGCTCAGTGTTTACGGGCTCTAATACCATGTTTGTGCGATCAAGGTAGGGAAAGTGGTTCCTGCACTCATACAGGTAGTGTAGAATTCCCGCTTTTTCCCAAGCCGGTACTGCTATGCAAGATATTAATCCGATTAGCCAATCCATCGCGGATTTGAAGGGACGGGTCACCTCCCTGAGGGGGTATCTTTGACTATGAAGGCAAACAGGAGCGTTTGACCGAGGTTCTGCGTGAATTGGAAGATCCCAACGTTTGGAACGATCAGGAGCGCGCCCAGGCCCTGGGTCGGGAACGCGCCACGCTGGAAGCTGTAGTACTCACCGTCGATGAACTCAGCAACGGGCTGGCTGACGCGGGCGAATTGTTGGAAATGGCGGTGGAGGAGGGAGACGAGGCTGCTGTCGATGCGATTCAGGAAGAGCTTGCGGATTTTACCAGGAAGGTCTCGGTGCTGGAGTTTCGTCGCATGTTCTCCGGTGAGACCGACCACTGCAATGCATTTCTCGATATTCAGGCGGGCTCAGGGGGTACGGAGGCGCAGGATTGGGCGGAGATGCTACTGCGCATGTATCTGCGATGGGGTGAACATCGTGGTTTCAAGACCGAACTTATCGAGGTCTCCGCAGGAGAAGTGGCAGGCATCAAGAGCGCCACGGTACGCTACGAGGGGGAGTATGCCTTTGGTTGGCTACGCACTGAAATCGGGGTTCATCGCCTGGTGCGAAAATCGCCCTTCGATTCTGGAAATCGGCGCCATACCTCGTTTGCGGCAGTCTTCGTCTCCCCGGAAATCGACGATTCCATACAGGTAGAGATCAATCCCGCTGACCTGCGAATCGATGTCTACCGCGCCAGCGGTGCGGGGGGGCAGCATGTCAACCGGACCGAATCGGCGGTGAGAATCACCCACAATCCCACAGGTATTGTGGTGCAGTGCCAGAACGATCGTTCCCAGCATAAGAACAAGGCCACGGCGATGAAGCAGCTGAAGGCCAAGTTATACGAATTCGAGATGCAGAAGCGAAATGCCTCGCAACAGGAGCTGGAGGAGAGCAAATCAGATATCGGCTGGGGCAGCCAGATTCGCAGTTATGTCCTCGATGCTTCCCGGATCAAGGATCTACGCACCGGCGTTGAGACAGGTAATACCCAGGCGGTGCTCGATGGTGGACTCGACATGTTTATCGAGGCGAGCCTCAAAAGCGGGGTGTAACCACTTGACCACCGCCACTTGAAAATGTCCGCAGACCGATCTTAAGAAAGTTTGAAATCAGTAAATATTTGAGTTGATTAGACCATGAATGACGAGACCCAGGACGAAAACAAGCTGATTGCCCAGCGTCGTGACAAGCTGCAACAGATGCGCGACAGGGGGAATGCCTTTCCCAACGATTTCCGCCGCAACAGCATGGCCGGAGAGTTACATGCCGAGTATGGGGAGAAGTCGGGTGAGGAGCTGGAGGGTTCGGGACTGCGGGTTAAATTGGCCGGTCGCATGATGAGCCGGCGGGTCATGGGCAAGGCGAGCTTTGCCCATCTGCAGGATATGTCGGGACGCATGCAGCTCTTCGTGCAACGAGACTCACTCGAAGAAGGTGTCTATAACAGCCAATTCAAGAAGTGGGATATCGGTGACATCATCGGTGCCGAAGGGGTGCTGTTCAAGACCAAAACCGGTGAGCTTTCGGTGAAGGTCGACAATCTGCGCTTGTTGACCAAGGCGCTGCGCCCCCTGCCGGAAAAGTTTCACGGCCTCTCCGATCAGGAGCTTCGCTATCGTCAGCGCTATGTCGACCTGATCATGAACGAGGCGTCCCGGAATACCTTTCAGTTACGCACCCGTATCGTGCAGTTCATTCGCAACTTTCTCGATCAGCGCGGTTTCCTGGAAGTGGAGACACCGATGATGCAGGTGATACCCGGCGGCGCCACCGCAAGACCTTTTGCTACCCGTCACAACGCCCTGGATATGGATATGTTTCTGCGTATCGCCCCGGAGCTCTATCTGAAACGCTTGGTGGTGGGGGGATTCGAAAGGGTCTACGAGATCAACCGCAACTTCCGTAACGAAGGGCTCTCCACCCGCCACAATCCCGAATTCACCATGCTGGAGTTCTACGAAGCCTATGCCGACTACAACGATCTGATGGATTTGACCGAGGCGATGCTGCGGGGGTTATGTCAGGAGGTATTGGGAAGCGCCGAGGTCTCCTACCAGGGAGAGCGTTACGATTTTGCCAGCCCCTTCCAGCGCATGACGGTCAAGGAGTCAATCTGCCATTTCAACCAGGAGATCACTACGCAGATGCTGGATGATGAGGCCCAGGCCCGGGGTCTAGCGGAGAGGATGGAGATCCCCCTCAAGCCCAGCTATGGACTTGGCAAGATACAGATCGAGATATTCGAAAAGAGTGTGGAACATCGCTTGATGAATCCCACCTTCATCACCGCCTATCCCACCGAGGTCTCACCCCTGGCGAGACGCAACGACGACGATCCTTTCGTCACCGACCGGTTCGAGTTTTTCGTCGGTGGCCGCGAGATAGCTAACGGCTTTTCCGAGCTCAACGATGCGGAGGATCAGGCCGAGCGTTTTCGCCAACAGGTGGAAGAGAAGGAGGCCGGGGACGATGAAGCGATGCACTACGATGCCGACTATGTGCGGGCCCTTGAGCACGGCATGCCCCCTACCGCCGGCGAGGGGATAGGCATAGACCGGCTGGTGATGCTGCTCACCGACTCCCCCTCGATCCGGGATGTGCTGCTGTTTCCGCATATGCGGCCGGAGTACTAGAGACCATATAAAAGCAGCCCCTCCGCATGCTCCAAATGGTGTGGGGTACCGGCCAGCACCAGCACATCCCCTGCCTGCAGTCGTGTCTCGGGTTCCGGTGCCTCGCCCCTGATGCCGCCCCGGCGTACAGCGGTGACACTCACATCCCAATCCCACAGGTGCAGGTCCTGTATGGTGTGGCCCACCGCGAAGGCGCGTTCAGGCAGGGTGACGGTATGCAGGCGTTCCTGAAAGCCCTCGTCGTGCTCGATATCGATGGCCTCCTCGCCGTGGTAGAAATCCCGCAGCAGTTTGTAGTGGTTTTCACGGATCTCACGCATGATCTTGAGGATGCGGGAACCCGGCACCTTCAGCAACAGCAGGAGCTGCCCCCCCATCATCAGGCTGGCCTCCACCGCCTCCGGCATAACCTCGGCCGCGCCTGCTGCTTCCAGTTCCTCCAAATGGGTGTCGTCTTTGGTACGTACCAGGACGGGCAGTTCAGGGATCAGTTTACGTATGTGATGCAGGATCTGTAGTGCCGTGGCGTGATCCTCAATGGTGATCACCACTACGCCGGCCCGTTCAATACCGGCCGCGTGCATGATCTCATGCCGGGTGGCGTCTCCGAAATGGACCGGTTCACCCGCCTCATGGGCCTCCCTGACGACTGTGGGATCCAGGTCCAGGGCCACATAGGGGAAACCCTCGTGATCCAGGAGTCGGCCAAGATTCTGACCGATGCGACCATAGCCGCAGATGATGACATGCTGATCCATTCCTTCGGCTTCGTGCTCCAGGTCCTGGGTGATGGTAAAATCCTGGTCAGAGGGGCGTAAATTACAGAATTTCTCAGTCAGCTTGCCGTTATAGCGAATCAGAAACGGTGAGATCGCCATGCTGATGATGATGGCGGCAAACAACATCTGTCCCGCTGCGCCAGGGATCAGAGAGGATTGCAGGGAGAGATCCAGGAGTACGAATCCGAATTCACCACCTTGTGCCAATAACAGTCCTGAGCGGAATGCGGTTGCCAGGGAACGCTTGGTTTGACGCACCAGCAGCAGGATTATGCTGGCTTTGGCTGCGATCAAGGCAGCAGCGATAATGAATACCCAGTGAAGTTGGGGTAACAGGGACATGAGATCGACCCGCATCCCCACGGTGACGAAGAAGAGCCCCAGCAGGACATCCTGAAATGGGCGGATATCGGCCTCGATCTGATGACGATACTCGGTCTCACCCAACATCATGCCAGCCAGGAAGGCACCCAGGGCGAGAGAGAGCCCGGCCTCATGGGTCAACCATGCAGCGGCCAGGGATACCAGGAGAACTGTCAGGGTGAAGAGTTCGGCTGAACGGGCGCGGGCGATCTCATGAAACAGGGGGCGCAAGGCCCAGTGACCAATCGCCATGATCACGGCAAATACCACTGTGGCCTTGAATAGGGCCCAGGAGAGGGGTATCAGCAAACCCTGCTCCGCATCGCTGACCAGGATCGGAATGACAACCAGCAACGGGATTACCGCCAGATCCTGGAACAGCAGGATACTGACCCCCACCCGACCATGCCCGGTATTCAGCTCAACCTGCTCTGAGAGCTGTTTGATGACGATGGCGGTAGAGGAGAGGGCCAGGATTGCGCCGGTAATCACCGCGGCTGCCAATTCGAGTCCCAGCAGCCAGGCTATGCCGCCGGCAATCAGTGCCGTGAGCAATACCTGACTGCCACCGAGACCGAATACAGCACCTTTCATGGCGATCATCTGTGGCAGGGAAAATTCCAGTCCGATGGCAAACAACAGAAACACAACCCCGAACTCTGCCAGAAACTGGGTCTCCTCATTGGAAGCGATTACACCTGAGCCGAAGGGACCGACCAGGATCCCGACTATCAGATAGCCGAGTATGGGCGGCAGGTGTAGACGCTTGAACAGGGTCACTGTTATTACCGCGACCCCGAGTAATATGAGGATGATCTGCAGCGTGTGGATATTCATTTAGGGGCAAGTTTGCTTGTATTGATGGAATAAATCCAATCACACTGTAGATTAGGTGCGATAAGCCATGGGGGTTTAAACGGTTAAATGTTAAAATCCGATTTTCAATGCAATCAGAATAGATAATTAAGTGGCAAATAAAAAAAGCAGCAGACGATCCAGCGGGAAGGATCCCCATCGTGCCCGCGAGGCGCGTAAGTACGAGAATCCGATCCCAAGTCGTGAGTTCATCATGGAGACCCTGGAAACAGAGGGTGTCCCGATGGATATGTCATCCCTTGCCGATCGCCTTGACCTTGCGTCGGAAGAGCAGCTGGAAGCGCTGCGCCGTCGCTTGCGCGCAATGCAGCGGGATGGGCAGCTGGTGTGTAACCGGAATGACAACTACTGCCTGGTCAACAAGCGCGACCTGATCGTCGGGCGGGTTATCGGGCATGCGGATGGATTCGGTTTTCTCAGGCCTGATGATGGCGGTGACGATCTCTATCTCTCCTTCAAGGAGATGCGTTCTGTATTTCACGACGACCGGGCCGTGGTCAGGGTGACCGGCATGGATCGTCGCAATCGTCTGGAAGGGGCGGTGGTAGAGGTATTGGAACGTAACACCCGCAATGTCGCTGGTCGCCTCTATATGGAGACAGGTGTGGGTTTCGTGGTGCCCGATTCCAAACGCCTGAGCAAGGATGTGATCATCCCGAGTAACGAGATCGGTAACGCCAGGCAGGGACAGATGGTGGTGGCCGAGATTCTGGATCAACCCACCAAACGTACTCCCCCCATTGGCCGCATCACAGAGGTTCTAGGCGATCATCTGGGGCCGGGCATGGAGACCGATATCGCCATTCGTACCCACAGCATACCGATCGATTGGCCGGATGAGGTGGAACAACAGATCGGTACTATCAAATCTGAAGTGGCAGAGACGGATAAGAAGGACAGGGTCGATTTACGTAAGCTACCGCTAGTGACCATCGATGGCGCAGATGCCAGGGATTTCGACGACGCGGTCTACTGCGAACCAAAACCGAAAGGGTGGCGCCTGCTTGTCTGCATCGCTGATGTCTCTCACTACGTGGAACCGGGCAGCGCCCTGGACAGTGAGGCGCGAATCAGGGGAAATTCGGTCTATTTTCCTGACCGGGTCATCCCCATGCTGCCGGAATTGTTGTCGAATGGCCTCTGCTCCATCAATCCACAGGTAGACCGGCTGTGTATGACCTGCGAGCTGTTCATCGATACCAGCGGAAAAGTGACAAGATCGAAGTTTTATCCGGCTGTGATGCGCTCCCATGCGCGACTGATCTACGATGATGTGGCGGCAATGCTCGAGGGTGATGCCAGGCTGGGTAAGCAACACGCGAAAATACTGCCTCATCTGCAGCATCTGAATCAACTCTACCAGGTGCTTCTGGAACAGCGGGCCATGCGGGGCGCCATCGATTTCGATACCACCGAGACACGGATTGAATTCAATGAGATGAAGCGTGTCGAGCGAATCGTGCCGGTAGTGCGCAACGATGCACACCGCATCATCGAGGAGTGTATGCTGGCTGCGAACGTGGCGGCAGCGCGTTTCCTGTTACGTAAAAAACAGCCGGCCCTGTATCGTATCCATGAAGGTCCAGCGGATGAGAAGCTGACCGATCTGAGGGAGTTTCTGGGTGAACTGGGGTTGAGTCTCCCCGGGGGCAAGAAACCCAAGGCAGCCGACTATGCGATTCTGCTCGATCAGATCAAAGGGCGGGCGGACAGGCATCTTATCCAGACAGTATTGCTGCGCTCTCTCTCACAAGCACTCTACAGTTCGGATAACGTGGGTCATTTCGGTCTCTCTTACCAGGCCTACACCCACTTTACCTCGCCGATACGACGTTACCCCGATCTGATTGTCCACCGTGCGCTTAAACATGCCATAAACCGGGGTAGCGCGGACGACTTCGACTACACCAAGGCAGAGCTTCAAGCCCTGGGTGAACACTGCTCGAGCACGGAACGCAAAGCGGATGAGGCGACCCGGGACGCCCTCGATTGGCTGAAGTGCGAATATATGCAGGATAAGGTTGGCGAGACCTTCAATGGAATTATCACCAGCGTCAACTCATTTGGTGTCTTCGTGGAGCTGGAAGAGATTTACGTTGACGGCCTGGTGCATATTACAGCACTCCAAAACGACTACTATCACTACGACCCGGTGGGGCACCGTCTGACCGGTGAGCGTACCGGCAGGGTGTTGCGACTGGGTGATCCCCTGACCATCGTCGTGGCCAAGGTTAACCTGGATGACCGCAAGATCGACTTCGTGCCCGCCGATGGAGGGGGCCAGACCACTGGCAAGAAAAGAAAATCACGTCGCTCCGAGAGCGGTTCAGGCAGCTCAAAGGCGAGTAAAGCCAAGACGTCCGGCAAGGAGAAAAGGCCTGGTAAAAAGAAGCTACGCAGAAAACGATCTAAATCCACTTCGAAGAAGCGCTGATGTCTGATGACCAGACATGGGTGCTGGGTCTGCATGCCGTAAAATCAGCACTTCAGCGTAAGGATGGGGCGGAAGAACTGCTGGTGGACAGCAAACGACAGGATGGTCGAATTAAAGAGATCCTTGGGCTGGCCGAAACAGCCGGTATCCCATGTCAACGCATTCCAGGCAGGGTGTTGGATGAACGGGTGCATGGAGAGAAGCATCAGGGTGTGGCGTTGCGTGTTCGGCAACGGCAGACACAGGATGAGCCCTACCTGAAGGCGTTACTGAAAAGATTAGAGAAACAGCCATTTCTGCTGATCCTCGACGGGGTCCAGGATCCGCACAATTTAGGGGCCTGTCTAAGGAGTGCCGATGGCGCAGGTGTGGATGCGATTGTCGCTCCCAGGGATCGCTCAGTGGCACTGACGGCTACGGTCAGAAAGGTGGCGAGTGGGGCCGCGGAAACGGTTCCCTTCATCCAGGTGTCCAACCTGGCCCGCACCCTGAAGTGGCTCAAGGCCGAGGGTGTCTGGCTGATCGGTACCGCGGGCGAGGCCACCCAAACGCTGTATGAGATCGATCTGCGTGGTGCCTTGGCGATTGTCATGGGAGGCGAGGGCAAGGGATTACGCAGACTGACCAGGGAGCAGTGTGATCTGCTGGTTAAGCTGCCAATGGCGGGAAGTGTGGAGAGCCTCAATGTTTCCGTAGCCTGTGGCATCTCTCTCTATGAAGCGGTACGTCAGCGTGGTAACGTTTGAATCAATCCGAAGGATTGCCGGTTTAAGGTATTGAGGAGACTATCGTGATCAGAAAATTAGCCTGCGTGTCACTGCTGACCGGTTTGATGAACATGCCTCTCCATGCCGATAGCGTATTAGGCATGACTGCTGATGTGGATTTCTGGAACATGGATTCCTCCGGTTCCTTTGCAGATAGCAGCGATCAGCAGTCATTCGATCTCGATAGTGAACGCAATGCCATCCTGACCCTGGCATTTGAACACCCCTTGCCATTGGTTCCCAACTTCAAGGTCAGGACCAATGATCTCAGCTCTTCCGGTGATCAGCGCCTGTCGGAGAATTTCGACTACTCGGATACTACATTTCCCGCCGGCATCGATGTGAATGTGGATTTCGAGGCGCAAAATACAGATTTTATCTTCTATTACGAGATCTTTGACAACGACACGGTATCTTTCGATCTGGGATTGAATGTCAAATACCTGGATGGCGACATCGAGGTTGAGAGCAATGGTCTGCGTGCCAGCGAGACCTTTGACGGTTATGTGCCGATGTTTCACGGGGCGCTCCAGGTGGGGATTCCTGCCAGCCGCGTCTCCCTGTTCGGTGATCTGAGCCTCTTGAGTCTGGGTGATCATACCTTGCAAGACTATACGGCGGGGATCGCCTTCAAACTGGTCGAGAGTCTGGCGGTGGATATCAGCCTCAAGGGAGGCTATCACCGTATCTCCCTGGAACTGGATGATCTGGACGGAATCTACACCGATTGGGATTTCGACGGCGCCTTTCTCGGTGTGCAGGCAGATTTTTAGGGCTATTTTTCCGCCAGTTGCAGATTTCCCCTCAAATCGGTAGAATCCGCCGCTTCCCGGTGCCCGACTGCCGCTGTTGACGTCAGCAACGACGACCTAGCGAATCGACCGGGCATCACTCCTTGCCTTACCGCAGATGCGGGAGGCTGCCTAACCCGAAAGGAGAGACAATGAGGCACTATGAAGTTGTGTTCCTGGTTCATCCGGACCAGAGTGAACAGGTACCCGCTATGATCGAGCGTTATCGTTCGGGTATCGAGACCAAGGGTGGTACGATCCACCGTCTGGAAGATTGGGGCCGCCGTCAGCTGGCCTATCCCATCAATAAAATCCACAAGGCACACTATGTGCTGATGAACATCGAGTGTAACGCCGAGGCACTGGCCGAACTGGAGAGCGCCTTTCGTTTCAACGATGCCGTGATTCGCAACCTGGTCATCCGCCGCGATGAGGCGCTTACCGAAGTCTCTCAACTGGCCAAGTCCCAGGAAGAGGAAGAGAGAGAGCGCGGATCATCCCGAGACCGGGATGATGCAATGGATGCTGATGCGGAAGAGGAAGATGAAGTGGGCGTGGAAGAGGAAGAGATTCCCGCAGCAGCCACGGAAGCAAGCGAATCTTCGGACGATATTAATCGAGTGGATTGAGAGGTATACAAATGGCACGTTTTTTCCGACGTAAAAAATATTGCCGCTTTACTGCGGAGGGTATCAGCGAGATCGATTACAAGGATTTGAATCTTCTCAAGGCCTATGTCAGTGAGAGTGGCAAGATTGTTCCCAGCCGGATTACCGGTACCAAGGCAAAGTATCAACGACAGCTTGCGACTGCTATCAAGCGGGCACGCTATCTGGCACTACTGCCTTATACCGATCAGCACTAAGGGGGACTCATACCTGCCGGAGTAGCGGAACATGAAAGCATTGGCATCCTTTGTGATGCGTGGGCCGTCCCAGTCAGCAATGGCTACCACTGCCCTGACTATGCTGTCTCTGATATTTCCGTTGATCGGCATCGTAGGCAGCGCCTGCGTAGGATTGGTGTTCCTGCGTCAGGGGGCATCAGCCGGGATTAAAACATTACTTCTATCCACATTGGCCATAGCCTTGTTGATGGTGGTGATTGTCTCTAATCCGTTACCGGCAGTGGGTGTCTTGCTGGTGCTTTGGATGCCGATCGCCATGCTTGGCATGGCGTTACGCAACACCAAGTCACTGGCGTTAACGACACAGCTGGCAATTGGATTTGGCCTGTTGGTGGTGTTGATACAGTACATGGTCCTGAGTGAGCCTGCGTTGTTTTGGCAGGAGTATCTGCAGCCCCTTGGAAAACGCTTTGTGGACAGCGGGTTGTTGGATCAGTCTCAGGGAGATCAACTGGTTGCGCAGCTATCGGTGGTGATGTGCGGGGCAGTCTCTGTGGTCTATATGCTGCAGTTGACAGCCAGCCTCTATCTCGCTCGCTGGTGGCAGGCAAGATTGTACAACCCGGGTGGATTCTCCAAGGAGTTCCATCAACTGCGGGTACATTGGATGGTCGGCGCGGTTGGGGCATTGGCCTTATCGCTCTTGCTGATGCCCGCCGGGAATGTACCAGCCCTGCTCAACTGCGTAGGTGCAGTGTTCCTGGGGGTGCTGTTTTTACAGGGCTTGGCGGTTGCTCACGGTGTGTTCGAGGGAATGAAATCGGCGCAACTCTGGTTGGTATTGGTCTACATAATGCTGATTATGTTCATGCCACAGATGGTGATGGTTTTAACCAGTATCGGTCTGATGGATGTTTGGATAAATTTTCGAGCCCGCTTCGAACAACGCGGGTAAGAACAGGTTGCTGGAGGGGCATTGAAGGCACCCGGCAACCGATAATTTGACCTATAGAAAGGTGGTAACAATGGAAATTATTCTATTGCAGAAAGTGGATAACCTGGGTGATCTGGGTGAAAAGGTGAACGTGAAGAGCGGCTATGGCCGCAACTTCCTGATTCCTTCAGGCAAAGCCGTGCCGGCGACAGAAGATAATGTGAAGATCTTCGAGGAACGCCGGGCTGAACTGGAGAAGGAGGCGGCTGAAAAGCTGAAGGTTGCGGAGGCGCGTCAAGCCAAGCTGGATGGGTTGGAGGTCTCAATTACCTGCAAGGCGGGTGAAGAAGGGCGCCTGTTCGGTTCGGTAGGTACCGCTGATATCTCTAAGGTCGTCGCTGAAGCCGGTGTTGAGCTGGCCAAAAAAGAGGTGTTGTTGCCAAACGGTGCATTCCGTGTTGCGGGTGAGTATGAGGTCGATCTGCATCTACATGCCGACGTGAATGCCAAAATCAAACTGACGATTGTTCCTGAAGCTTAAACAGTAGCAGGTCAACTTCGGTTGAGTTGTAGGGTGCGGCTTGCCGCACCCTGGCAGCTTTTTTACGTTCATTTCCTGTCGTTGGCCTCCGTTAGCGACTAGTTTTCCCATTTTTGCAGTTTTTACTCTGAGCAGCTTTGTTGCTGCATCATCTTTCCTAGGTCAGCGCAATCCCGTATCCTTACAGGTCGATTCGGCAAATTCGCACCACCTCATTCGTAGACCAAGATTGATGTCAGAAACCGCCTATCCTGAAGAGCTACCACCCTATCCGGATCACGATACCCGTGCCATCAAGGTACCACCGCACTCGATTCAAGCGGAACAGTCGGTATTGGGTGGACTGATGCTGGATAACGCCAGTTGGGACAAGATAGCGGACCAGGTTGTGGAGAGTGATTTCTACCGCAAGGAGCACCGCCTGATCTTTAACGCCATCGCCGCCCAGGCCGAAGAGAGTCAGCCATTCGACGTGGTGACCCTGGCAGAGCACCTGGAACGTAAAGAGGCCCTTGAAGACGGCGGCGGACTCCCCTATCTGGTTCGCCTGGTGGAAGAGACGCCCAGCGCGGCCAACATCAAATCCTACGCCAGTATAGTCCGCGAGTATTCCGTGATGCGGCAACTGATCTCTGTGGGTACGGATATCTCGGACAGCGCGTTTCATCCACAGGGCAGGAAAGCGGAAGAGCTACTCGACAATGCCGAGCGCAAGGTCTTCGAGATCGCCGAACAGACCACAAAAGGGAAGGGTGGATTCGCCCCGATCAAGTCCCTCCTGACCAAGGCGGTGGACAGGATAGAGACACTCTTCCAGCAGGATGAACCGATCACCGGACTCGGCACCGGTTTCACCGATTTCGACCAGATGACCTCCGGTCTGCAGCATGCTGATCTGATCATCGTCGCGGGACGTCCCTCCATGGGTAAAACCACCTTTGCAATGAATATTGCAGAGAATGTGGCCATTCAAGGGGGCAAACCGGTGGCGGTATTCAGCATGGAGATGCCGGGGGATGCATTGGCGATGCGTATGATGTCTTCCCTGGGACGTATCGATCAGCTCCGGGTACGCACGGGAAAACTCGATGATGATGAGTGGCCGCGGCTCTCATCGGCGGTTAGCATGTTGGCGGAGACCTCTCTCTTCATCGATGATACACCGGCCTTGTCTCCAACCGAGGTGCGTGCCCGTGCACGGCGCCTCAAGCGTGAGCATAGCGATCTGGGTCTGATCGTCATCGACTATCTGCAATTGATGCAGGCCCCGGGTGAAGGGGAGAATCGTACCAATGAGATATCCGCCATATCCCGCTCACTCAAGGCCCTGGCCAAAGAGTTGGATGTGCCGGTGATTGCACTCTCCCAGCTCAATCGAAGTCTCGAGCAACGCACCAATAAACGCCCCATCATGTCCGATCTGCGTGAATCAGGTGCCATCGAGCAGGATGCGGATCTCATCGTCTTTATCTATCGGGATGAGGTATATAACGAGGATAGCCCGGATAAGGGCATCGCTGAGATTATTATCGGTAAGCAGCGTAACGGACCGATTGGCACCACCCGTCTGACCTTTCTTGGCAAATACACCAAATTTGAAAATTACACTGACGATATTTATGCAGACGAGGGTTATTGATGGGGTATGCCCCTCAGGCCAGAATCGACCACGCGGCCCTTGGTCATAACCTGAAACGGGCAAAAGCAGCCGCGAAGGATCGCAAGGTATGGGCCGTGATCAAGGCGGATGGTTATGGCCATGGCATGCTGCGTGTCGCTCCCACCCTTGCCCAGGCCGATGGCTTGGCCGTGGCGCGACTCGATGAGGCCATGGCGCTGCGTAGTGCGGTGATCACCCAGCCCATCCTGGTGCTGGGTGGTTGTTATAGCGAGGCTGAATACAAGCAGGCAGCCGAGGCGAGACTCGAGATCGTGCTGCATCATATCTCGCAGCTGAAGATCCTGGAGAAGACAGGGCTAAAGCGACAATCCTTGAAGCTTTGGATCAAGCTCGATACCGGCATGCACAGGTTGGGTTTCGCGGCGCAAGAAATCGGCGCTGTGGTTACTGCATTGCAGGCAAATCCTGCAGTTGCCGGGATTAACCTGATGACCCATCTGGCAAACGCGGATGACAGAAATGATCCCGCCACCGGGGCCCAGTGCAGCCTGTTCGAGTCACTCGATCTTAGTTGCTTCAATGCCTGTTCCATTGCCAATTCAGCTGGTCTTTTGGGTCATCCCGGATCACTGATGGATTGGGTGCGTCCGGGGATCATGCTGTACGGCGTATCGCCATTCATCGATTCAACAGCCGGTGATGAAGATCTGCTGCCGGTGATGACCCTGCAGAGCCGTGTGATTGCTGTCAAACACTGCCAGGCCGGTGAGCGTGTCGGTTACGGCGGTACCTTCTCTTGCCCGACGGCGATGCCCTTGGCGGTAATCGCAATTGGCTATGGTGATGGCTATCCCCGCCATGCTCCCGCTGGCACCCCCGTACTGGTGTCGGGAAAGCGCCTGCCCCTGATAGGTCGGGTATCCATGGATATGATCTGTGTCGATGCACGGGATCTGCCCAGCGTGAAGGTGGGAGACAGGGCCGTACTCTGGGGCAGGGGACTGCCGGTTGAAGAGATCGCCGCCGCCGCGGGAACCATTGCTTACGAATTGCTGTGTGGTGTCAAACGGCGGGTTGAGTTCGTCGACATAAACAGTGACGCAGATGAGGTGGGTTGATGGCTCAAGGTAGCAAGCGTCAGGCGAAATCATTCTATGTCTGCCGGGATTGTGGCGCGAGCTTTCCAAAGTGGGCTGGGCAGTGTTCAGAGTGTCAAGCCTGGAACTCCCTGGAAGAGAGTCTTGCCGCACCTGTCTCAGCTGCGAACAGTCGCTATAGCGGTTACACCGGAGAGACATCGACACAGATCCTGAGCCTGACCGATGTGGAGGGTGAGCAGGAGGTGCGATCGTCCACCGGGAGTTTGGAACTCGACCGGGTTTTGGGGGGTGGGCTTGTCGAAGGCTCCGTGGTCCTGATCGGTGGCGATCCAGGTATCGGGAAATCGACCCTGTTGATTCAGACCCTGGCACGTCTGTCCGAATCCATGTGCACCCTGTATGTTTCGGGGGAGGAGTCGCCGCGTCAGCTTTCGTTGCGTGCCAAGCGCCTGGGGCTGTCCGCGGAAAAGCTGCGGCTGTTACCCGAGACCTGTGTCGAAAGGATCATCGCCGCTGCGCAGCGGGAGCGTCCTCAGGTGTTGGTGGTGGACTCGATCCAGACCATGTATACCGAGTTATTGCAATCGGCGCCCGGGTCTGTCTCGCAAGTGAGGGAGGCGGCTGCGCAACTGGTGCATTTCGCCAAGCGCTGTGGGACGGCGGTATTTCTGGTCGGACATGTCACCAAGGAGGGTAACCTGGCGGGTCCCCGGGTGTTGGAACATATGGTGGATAGCGTACTCTATTTCGAGGGCGAGGCGGGCAGTCAGTTTCGTCTTATCCGCACCATAAAAAACCGTTACGGCGCAGTCAATGAGCTGGGCGTCTTCGCCATGACAGATAAGGGCTTGAAGGAGGTCAGCAATCCTTCTGCGATCTTCCTCTCACGCCAGGCGGAAACGGTGCCGGGGAGTATCATCCTGGTCACCCGCGAGGGTACGCGTCCACTGCTGGTGGAAGTTCAGGTTCTGGTTGATGAGAGTCCGTTGGCAAATCCACGCCGGGTAACCCTGGGTTTGGAACAGAACAGGCTCTCCATGTTGTTGGCGGTGCTGCATCGCCACTGCGGCATTGGGATGTTCGATCAGGACGTCTATGTGAATGTGGTTGGTGGGGTGCGCATCACTGAGACCGCTTCAGACCTGGCCGTTTTGATGGCGGCCCTCTCCAGTTTTCGCAATCGTCCCATCGACCTGGGATTGGTCGTTTTTGGCGAAGTGGGTTTGACGGGAGAGATCAGGCCGGTACCCAATGGTCAGGAACGCCTGCGCGAGGCAGCCAAACATGGCTTCAGGCATGCGGTCGTGCCACGCCTGAATCTACCCAAGCAGCCGATCCCGGGACTGCAAGTGACAGCGGTAGATAAGTTATCCGATGTATTGGAGCTTGGTTAACATTTTTAGGTGCATGGGGTACTCTTACCCCATCTCAGGATAATTGAGACGTGATGTCTGGATTAGCAAACAAAAAGATCCTGTTAGGGGTGACCGGTGGTATTGCCTGCTATAAGAGTGCGGTGCTGCTGCGGGCCTTACAATCTGCGGAGGCTGAAGTGCGTGTGGTCATGACCCCGGCAGCACAGGCGTTTGTCACCCCGCTCACCTTCCAGGCCCTTTCAGGGCATCCAGTCTATACCGAACTTCTCGATCCAGCCCAGGAAGCGGCAATGGATCATATCTCACTTGCACGCTGGGCCGACCTGGTAGTGATTGCACCGGCCACTGCGGATTTTATGGCCCGTGTTGCGACAGGACAGGCAAATGACCTGTTGGCAACTCTCTGCCTGGCTACCGAGACTCAGATAGTGTTGGCGCCTGCGATGAACCGGCAGATGTGGCTGAATTCAGCAACCCAGGATAATCTGCAACGTCTGATTCAACGGGGTTATCTCTGCTGGGGACCGGATGATGGGGCGCAGGCCTGTGGTGAAACGGGACCGGGGCGAATGTTGGAACCCGAGGCATTATGCCAACTTGTAGAGAACTATTTCAGTCCGGGTACACTGCAGGGTGTCAAGGTGCTGATCACGGCAGGCGCAACCAGGGAACCGATCGATCCCGTGCGCTATGTGGGAAATCGCAGTTCGGGAAAGATGGGGTACGCAGTGGCGGAATCGATGCGTGATTTAGGTGCTGAAGTTACCCTTGTGAGCGGTCCGACAGCACTTACCTCACCATCTAAAATCACCACTATTCAGGTTGAAACGGCAGCTGAAATGTATTCCTCGGTCATGGCGCATGTTGATAATTGTGATATTTTTATCGCTGTTGCCGCAGTCGCCGATTATCGCCCGAACCACATTGCCTCCGATAAGATCAAGAAAAATAAAGAGATACTAGCACTGGAACTTGTGAAGAATCCCGATATACTCGCTGAAGTGGCGGCAAAAAATGATCCACCATTCACAGTGGGTTTTGCTGCTGAGACAGACCAGGTTGAGCAGTATGCCGATGAAAAACGTCGTCGCAAACAGTTGGATATGATAGCTGCGAATAGGGTTGGTAGCAGGGTAGGTGGATTTGAGTCTGACCAGAATGCACTACTCTTGTTATGGCAGGATGGTCGAGAGGAGTTGCCGATGATGGAGAAATCCTACTTGGCTCAACGACTCGCCGAAAGGATTGCAAAGCAATTCCATGCGCGCAACTGAAGTAACAATATTCAATCAGTACCAGGGAGAGCGCTGATTATTGGTTTGGGGTTATGCTGGATTGATGCACAAAACTAGCGCGCTATGGAACTGAGGTGCCTGCTATTCGATTCAATCGGATGTTGAGTAGACTTTTACCAGCTGTCCTGGAATAAGTGGAATTTTTTAAAGCAGTTTATAATTTGTATTCAACATGGTTGTTACTGAATGGATTTTCAGAACACCTAGCCTGATCCAGGAAATATTATGGGGTTTCTAAAACGTGGTGAGGAGAAGGATAAACTACAGGGCGGTGGTCGCACCATACGCGGCTATTGGCTACTGGGGGTTCTAGCGCTTCTGGTATTGACGGCAATTGCCTGGTCCTACCTGGTGTATCAGAATCTGACCTCCACTCAGACAAGCCACAAGCAACAGGTAAAGTCTACAGCTCAGTTACTCGCCGGTTCCATCTCGTCCAACCTGCAACAACGCTTGGCACTGATCCAGGGTCTGGCTCGTCAACCCGGCCTGGCGGACTCTTTCAATGCTTTCGATGAGGGCGAATTACCCGCCCAGCAAGCCAGACTTGCGCGGCTGGTTCCCGATGCGTTGCAGCTAAGGCTACTGCCCGTAGATTACAATGAGCCTGATACGAGCGAGATGCCAAATATGGGCTATGCATCCTTGCTGCTTTTAAGAAAGGCAGAGAAGAGTGATGTTGTACTGCCTGCAGAGTTGCATCAGTCTGGTACGCCGCATCAGCATATCGCAATTGCCAGTGCTATTACCTCCGATCAGGTTGGCGATGTTGCCGGGGTACTTCATGTCGCGTATTCATTGGATATGTTGAAAAATCTCATCCGCAGGGTTGAGAATCTCCCTGGCCGTATAGAGGTGCAACAGGCGCTTTCTGACAAAGACCCGCTGCTCATTGTCGGAAAGGGGGACAAGTCTGCCACCGGCACCAAAGCGGATGGTGTGGTACCAGTCAAAGGATCAATCTGGCAGGTTGCCTATTGGGGTGGAACGGGCGTTCAGTTCAATCTGATGGACAACCTGTTATTGGTTGCACCCGGCCTGCTTCTGTTTTTAATCACAGCGCTTTTTCTGCTTCGTTTCAGCCAACAGATGACGAATGCCCTCAAGCGCGACCAGCAGACGATACTGTCCTTAGTGGAGGCGTTGGTCGTTGGTCGCCCACCCAGAGTTCAACCCGCGCAATTGGGCGATCTACAATCTACCTTGGAGGTGATGGAACATCAGATCAAGGAGTTTCGTTCATCTCAGGTTGAGAAGAGTAAATCGAAGCGGGTCATGGCTGCCAGCGATAATGGTTTGGGTATCAATATCGACGAAGTGGTGGCTAAAACACCAGTGGATATACCCTTGGATGGCAGTGCCCATGTAGAAATTCCCGCTTCCATCTTCAGGGCCTACGATATTCGTGGCATTGTGGGTGAAACCCTGACCGAAGAGATTGTTACCCTGCTGGGTCAAGGGTATGGCAGTGAGATCTTTGAGAAAGGGTATCAGTCGGTAGTGGTCGCCCGGGACACGCGAAATTCCAGTGAGCGCCTGCAGAGTGCCTTGATACAGGGATTGCAAGCGAGCGGTCGCGATGTGATCGATATCGGTATGGTGCCCACACCGCTGCTTTACTACGCCGTGCACGAGTTGGATGCAGAGTGTGGTGTGATGGTGACCGGCAGTCACAACCCCCTGCAATATAACGGGCTCAAAATGGTGACCGGCGGTAACAGCCCTAGCCAGGATGAGATTCAGGATCTGCGGCGGCATATCGATGCCGGCCAACTGCTGCAAGGTGAAGGTTCCTTCGATTCCCAAGAGGTTGTCAACGACTATATCGAGCGGGTGATTTCCGATACCCGGCTCGGGCAGCCGCTCAAGGTCGTGGTTGATTGCGGTAATGGCGCTGCATCTGTAGTCGCCCCCGAACTCTATCGGCAGTTGGGGTGTGAGGTTGTTGAACTCTATTGCTCACCCGCTGGTGATTTTCCCAATCATCACCCGGATCCCGGCGATCCAAAAAATATGCAGGATCTGCAACAGGCAGTCGTCGAGCATCAAGCGGCGCTAGGTATCGCCTTCGATGGTGACGGCGATCGTGTCGGCGTGGTTGACTCATCCGGCAAATTGATTTGGCCGGATCGGCTGTTGATGTATCTGGCGATTGATATTCTGACCCGCGAACCGGGTGGCGACATCATCTACGACGTTAAATGTACCCGCCATCTCGCCAACATCGTTCTCTCCAATGGTGGGCGCCCGCTGATGTGGAAGAGCGGGCATTCGATGATGAAAGCGAAGATGCAAGAGACTCATGCGCTGCTGGCGGGTGAGTTCAGTGGTCATATACTGTTTGCCGAGCGAT
Organism: gamma proteobacterium symbiont of Ctena orbiculata; assembly: GCA_003094555.1. Taxonomy (GTDB): domain Bacteria; phylum Pseudomonadota; class Gammaproteobacteria; order Chromatiales; family Chromatiaceae; genus Thiodiazotropha. The sequence goes on along the minus strand of NATW01000079.1, from coordinate 3,521 downwards.
GGTATGGTTTCGATGACGGTATCTACGTAGGTGCGCGCCTGCTTGAAATACTCTCACTCGATTACCGCACCAGTGCAGAGGTGTTCGCCGAGCTTCCTGAAAGCCTTTCAACCCCCGAGTACACCTTGGCGATGGAAGAGGGGGAGGCACAAGAGTTGATGGCAGTGATCGAAAAGTTACCTGATCTGCCTGGTGCTAGAATGGTTAAGATCGATGGTCTTCGGGCGGAGTTCGAGCAGGGATGGGGATTGGTGCGTGCATCCAATACCTCTCCTGCGCTGTTATTTCGCTTCGAAGCGAATAGCGAAGAGGATTTGGAACAAGTTCAGTCGATCTTTCGTGATATGCTTACCAAGGTCGACCCCAAACTGCAACCACCTTTCTGAACTGCCAGGAGTGGTACCCGGTGGACTGACCTGTCTTAAATTGTTAGCGGTCTGATAGTACAAACATGAGTTTATCCCCTGAGCAGGCACATAACGTTGCCCACGTATTGACATCCGCATTGCCCTATATCCAGCGTTTTAGGGGTAAAACGCTGGTGATTAAATATGGTGGCAACGCGATGGTTGATGAAGGATTGAAGAACAGTTTCGCCATGGATGTGGTATTGATGAAACTGGTAGGGATCAATCCCGTGGTTGTGCATGGTGGCGGTCCGCAAATCGGCAACTTACTGCAGAAGTTGGGTAAGGATTCAGAATTTGTTCAGGGCATGCGGGTGACCGATAGTGAAACCATGGATGTGGTTGAGATGGTGCTTGGGGGATTGGTAAACAAGGATATTGTCAGCCTGATTAACCGGGCCGGTGGTTCAGCCGTTGGACTTACCGGGAAGGACGGTGATCTGATCCACGCCAAAAAAATGGTGATCAGTCGCAAGGGGCCGGAACTTGATGTCCCTGAAATCATCGATATCGGCCACGTCGGCGAGGTTGAAAGTATCGATGTCAGTGTAGTGGATATGCTGGTGCAGGGGGATTTTATCCCGGTTATTGCTCCGATCGGTATTGGTAAGGACGGCCACTCATACAATATCAATGCAGACCTGGTTGCCGGCAAGATAGCTGAAGTGATGCAGGCAGAAAAGCTTATACTTCTTACCAATACTCGTGGACTGCTGGATAAGGATGGCGGTCTGTTGACCGGTCTCACCGCGGAACGGGTCAATGAGTTGATAGGGGATGGTACAATTCACGGCGGCATGTTGCCTAAGATATCCACCGCATTGGAGGCGGTCAAAACAGGTGTCAGCGCCTCGCACATCATTGATGGCAGGGTACCCCATGCCGTACTACTGGAACTCTTCACGGATGAAGGTGTAGGTACTTTGATCCGGCGGCGCTAATGGCAACAGAAAAGCGATCTCGTCGGCAGTTGATACTGGAAGCGCTTGCAAGCGAACTGGAACAGAACCCGGGCAGTCGCATCACTACGGCATCCCTGGGTAGAGCGGTAGGTGTCTCTGAGGCTGCGCTGTATCGTCATTTTGCCAGCAAGGCCAAGATGTTTGAGGGCTTGATCGACTTTGCGGAAGAGAGTGTCTTTGCCCGGGTGAATCAGATCCTAAAGGAACAATCCCAAGCCGAACCCCGTTGTGCCCAGTTGCTCTATCTATTGTTAGCCTTTTCAGAGAAAAATCCCGGTATTACACGGGTGTTGCTGGGTGACGCCCTGGTGGGTGAGACGGAACGGCTAATGGTACGTGTCGGACAGTTTTTTGACCGGGTTGAGACCCAGCTCAAACAGATTCTCAGAGAGGCGGAGATGCGCCGGGATATCGTATTGACTGCTGACAGTACGGTATCGGCAAACATGATGATCAGTTTCGTGGAGGGATTGATGCATCAATATCTTCGCAGTCGGTTTAAGATATCACCGCTGCAGCGGTGGGACGATCAATGGCAACTGTTGTCGAGCGCACTCTTCAGCGTACCTGACTCGCCGATGTGACCCTGTCTCCACTGTCTTCTCAAGGCAGGGATTGGGATAGTTTTCCTTCCTTCGCAAGCTCATTGCGAAATCCCTGTTTGATGCTTTTGATCAATTCAACGTTATTACACAGACGTTTTTGCAGTGAAATGATCTTGCACTGAAGATCCATAAATATTACCAAGGTACCTTTCTTGCGATCGTTGATGCGAGAAACCGAAATACTGATATCGTCATCTTCTACTGGTTCACCAGTAATGACGATATTTTCGCCTTCAATTTTTATTGGGGTGGTGGAGTGTGCTTTTAGATAGGCCTTGGCCCTTTTCCAGGGTCCTTCGCAAGTATCCCCGCTTTGACAGTGGTAGACATTCTGTAAGGCTGTGCTGAACGACGCTCTGGCCTCCTGAATCGGATCATTGGATTGTTCGAGTTTTTTCAGCTCTCGGAATCGCTTCAGATCGCGGGCGAAGGATTGACGTATACGGTTTTTGTCATGCTCCCGATCGATAATGGAGCGATAGGCATCTTCCAGGGCCTGGCGCTTTGTTTCGATATCCTGAAGCATCTTTTTCGAGACTTTACGGCCACTCAACTCCCTTTTTGCCGCATCTTGCTGCATCTCCTCAAGGGTCAATTTAAGGCGCTTTATGTTTGCCTGGGTGACACGTATGGAAGTGTCCACCGATTGCAGCTGACCGTCACGGGTCATCTGAATATCATCCTCGCTGCGGAAGGAGCGTAACAGGACACGATCCTGCGCCAGCTGTTTTTCAACCAGGCGCTGCTGTTCCTTGCGCAACCTCTCCTGCTCCGCTTCCTGTCGCAGTTCCTCTTCTGTCTTGGCTGCATCCACCTCGTTGACAATAATTCCCTGTTCGTCCAGTTGGGAACGGGCGCGGTGGGCATCGGAGGGGGGGAGAGTCTGGGTATAGTGGGTTTGACCTTTATCATCCACCCATTTGTAAAGCTTCCCAGCCTGGCTGGAGAGTGGCAGGAAAATTGTGATAACGGCTATCAGTGTTACGATTCTCAGACGCATACCGGCAGAATTCTCTGTTTATAAGTCAAATGGTACCAGAGATAGATTATACTTCGTGGCTTACCTCATAAGATAGCTGCTTTGTGGAACAGTTCACCCTTTTTGTGATTTCTCTTCTGGCTAACCTCTTTTCAGCCTTCTCTGGAGGGGGGGCAGGACTGGTTCAGTTGCCGGCACTGATCTTTCTGGGACTGCCCTTTGGGGTGGCACTCGCAACCCATAAAGTGGCCTCTGTGGCCCTCGGTATAGGGGCTACGGTGCGTCATCTGCGCGAGGGAGGATTGGAACGCCAGTTTGTGATCTATATGCTGCTCGCGGGACTACCCGGCGTGGTAATAGGCGCCAGCCTGATACTCCAGGTGGCGGACAGACATGCAGAAGTCGCCTTGGGGGTGTTGACACTGGGTCTGGGTATCTACTCCTTCCTGAGCCCGAAACTCGGTATCGAGTATCAAGCGATCCATAGGGACAAAAGCGGGTTTCTGATCGGGGGGGGCGGGCTTTTCCTGATTGGTGTCCTGAATGGTTCCCTCACCTCGGGTACAGG
>NATW01000078.1 GCA_003094555.1 gamma proteobacterium symbiont of Ctena orbiculata | reverse complement strand
AAGGAAGTGCCCTTGGGGTGCGCCTGAAAAAGCGCCACTCAGCATTGCTCGTCGTTCATTTGGAGTGACCAAACTTCTCTCCTCGCGCCCGTAGGAAGTGCCCTTGGGGTGCGCTTTGATTGGCGTTTTTTCAGGCACAACAGAGTACATTGGATTAGTGTTAACAGGCCCTAGGCTATGTTGGAAAAGGCGTTAGTATAGCTGCCACGAGCGGGTGTGAAAAATGCTTATCCAAGGATATGCGGTTTATAAACAGGCTCTAGTAGGGGTCCGGAATCACTTTCCGCTTCTTGAAGCGCCGATGTATCCAGAGATATTGCTCAGGGGCATAACCGATAGCCATCTCAATCAGGCCGTTGATGCGTGTGGCATCCTGTTGGACATCCTCGGTTGGAAAGTCGTTCAAAGGAGGATGTATAACCAGGTGATAACCACTGCCATTCGGTTTTCGATAGCCGCTGAAGAGGATGACATCGGCGCCGCTGATCTTTGCCAGGCGGGAGGTGGCGGTATTGGTACCGGCAGGTTCACCGAAAAAAGGGGCCAGGATGCTGTTGCGTCCCTTGAAACTCTGATCGGGGGCGTACCATACGGGCAGGTTCTGCCTTAATGTCCTGACCACCTGGCGTATGTCGTTACGCGCTATCGCGGCTTCGAAGCGCATGCGACGATTGCGACTGAATGCCCATTCGATGACCGGATTTTCATGGGGACGGTACATCACCGCAATCGGTTGGAACAGGCTCAGCAACCTGCCTGTGATCTCCAGGTCAGTGAAGTGGGCGCTCAATAAAATAGTACCTTTGCCCCTATCCAGACTCTGTTGCAGATGCTCAATCCCTTCAATTTCAACCAGGGACCGCAGTTTCTCATCCCTGGCCCACCAGGCGAAACCTATCATCACAATCCCGATGCCCAGGGAGTGAAAGTGATCCAGCAGCAGTTGCTCACGCTCGATTTCGCTCTTCTCGGGAAAACAGATGCTGAGATTCACGGCGGCAATATGACGACGTGTGGGTGAGACACGATGGATCAGCTTACCCAGCAGGCGCCCCACGGTCATTGCCAAGCTGTAGGGAAGTAACTGACTGAGAAGCCAGAGCATAGTCATCCCTGCCCATGTGGGCCAGTAGCGTGGGGAATAGAGGTGGTGTTTACGTTTTTTTGCCATTAACCGCTGTGCATCAACCTGGATTCAGATTGTTACCTTTACTGCTTCGATTGTTTATTATGCACGGATCTGTCGTTTTCCGCTGCGGCAAGCCACACCCTATACTTCGATTATTTGTAGGGTGCGGCTTGCCGCAAACACGCTAAATGTATAATGTCACTCAATTACCCAGCTGATAAGTTAACGGTTTAATGCAATTTCATCTTCCCGACTTTAGCCGTGCGCGGGTCCTGGTAATAGGCGATCTTATGCTGGATCGTTATTGGCAGGGTGCCGCGGCCAAGATCTCACCCGAGGCACCGGTGCCTGTGGTACATGTGCACGAGCGTGAAGACCGTCCTGGCGGTGGTGCCAATGTGGCGCTGAATATGACCTCCCTGGGCGTCAATGTGGACCTGTGCGGCCTGGTGGGTAAGGATGAGGCTGGCACTGCCCTGGCGCAGCATCTTGAAGCGGCAGGTGTTGCCTGTTACCTGCAGGTAGAGAAGGGTCTGCCCACGATCACCAAACTGCGGGTGATGAGCCAGCATCAACAGCTGATTCGACTCGATTTCGAGCAGCCCTTGTGGCGCTGTGATCTGACCGAACTCGACCGACTCTGTCTGCAACAACTGCCGGGTGCTGAATTGGTGATTCTGTCGGATTATGCCAAGGGCACCCTGCAGCAGCCGCAACGCCTGATCGATGCCGCCAACGAACGAGGCATACCTGTTTTGGTGGATCCGAAAGGGGGGGATTTTTCCAAATACCGGGGCGCCACCCTGCTGACCCCCAATCTGAAGGAGTTCGAGGCAGTTGTCGGTGCCTGCGAGTCGGATCGGGAACTCAATGAAAAAGCTATCGTGTTACGTCAAAAGCTCAACTTGAAGGCGTTGCTGATCACCCTTAGTGAACGTGGCATGTTGTTGATCCATGAGGATGCCCCTCCATTGCACCTGCCAACCCGGGCCCGGGAGGTGTTTGACGTGACTGGTGCCGGGGATACGGTAATCGGTGTGCTGGGAGGCGGTATGGCGGCTGGTATGCCGATACAGGAGGCAGCGGGTTTGGCGAATGTGGCGGCCGGCCTGATGGTGGCGAAGCTCGGTGCGGGCAGTGTCTCCCTGGGTGAGCTGAAGGGCGCCTTGCGCAGGCAGGGAGACTTCCACACCATCCTGACCCGGGATGAGTTGCGTGAGGCCACGCATGAGGCGCGCTACCAGGGTGAGCGAATAGTCATGACCAACGGCTGTTTCGATATTCTTCACGAGGGGCATGTGCGTTACCTGCAACAAGCCAAACAACAGGGAGACCGTTTGGTGGTGGCGGTGAACGATGACGATTCTGTGCAACGCCTGAAGGGAGCAGGGCGACCGATTAATGGTATCAATCAACGCATGGCGGTCCTGGCAGGCCTGGCCTCGGTGGATTGGGTTGTACCGTTCAGTGAAGATACGCCGGAGTCGTTGATCTGTGATATCAAACCGGACCTCCTGGTCAAGGGAGGGGATTATCAACCACAGGAGATAGCCGGTTACGATTGTGTAGTGAAAAACGGCGGTGAAGTGAGGGTGCTCGAATACCTGGAAGGCGCCTCCACCAGCCGTATCGTGGAGGCCATGCGCGATGTCGAATGAGACCGGAGCGCCATCCGGCCCCGGCATGACAGGTCGTGAACTCTATCTACGACTGCTGAAGCGGGTGCGCCCCTATTGGCGCCAGTTCAGCGGTGCACTGACGGCCATGGTGGTGTTGGCGTTGACCGAACCTGCCATTCCCTGGCTGATGAAACCGATGCTGGACGGCAGCTTCGTGGAGAAGGATCCGGAGATTATCTTCTGGTCGCCGATCCTGCTGATCCTGCTCTTCAGCATCCGTGGCATCATGAACTTCATCAGTGGTGTTGCCTTCGAGTGGGTTGCCGGGAAGGTGGTGCTGGATCTACGCAAGATGATGATTGAGCGAATCCTGACCATGGGTACCGCTTTTTTCGATGCCCATGCCACAGGCAGCTTGATTTCAAAAGTCACCTTCAATGTCAATCAAGTCACCATGGCGGCAACCAAGGTGCTCACAACCCTGGTCAAGGATACGATCATTATCATCGGTCTGCTGGCCTACATGCTCTACCTTAATTGGTTGTTGACCCTGGCAGTGTTTTTGGCGATGCCGGTTATTGTTATCGCGGTGCGTTACCTGGCGATTCGTTTACGCCGGGTGAACCGTTCCTTGCAACAGACCATGGGAGTGATGACCCAGGTCCTGGAGGAGTCGATCCGAGGGCATAAGGTGATCAAGATCTTCGAGGGTCGGCCCTAT
>NATW01000077.1 GCA_003094555.1 gamma proteobacterium symbiont of Ctena orbiculata | reverse complement strand
CGAAATAGACGATAATACCACGCTTGTTGTTGAGTGCCGCTTCATCCAGATCGTCTGGCAGATCCAGAAAGCTCTGCTTGAACCAATCGGGGTATTGCAACAGATCTTCAAGGGGGAAATCATCGAAAGCATAGACATCACTTTCGGAATCAATGGCAAAAGCGAATTGATTGAAAGATGCCAACAGCATCACGACAATGATTGATGTATTGCATAGTAGTTTGTTCATGGGCATGGTTCCCCAGGGTGCAAGGTTAGTGCCCGGAGCCTAGGGCCTGTTAACACTAATCCGATAGGCCCTGTTGTGCCTGAAAAAGCGCCAATCAAGGCGCACCCCAAGGGCACTTCCTACGGGCGCGAGGAGCGAGGTTTGGTAGTTCCAAATGAGCGACGAGCAACACTGAGTGGCGCTTTTTCAGGCGCACCCCAAGGGCACTTCCTTCGGGGCGCAACCCGGAGGGCTGGGGCTGTTTTTCCACCCAGCGGCGTTATCATTCGCTCATGTAGCGCTGCTACACCACGCTCATTCTGCCTTGCTGGACGAAAAAACAGCCCCAGCAGAGCCTATCGGATTAGTGTTAACAGGCCCTAATCTAAGTTGACCAACCCCATACTCTAGACTGAAACAGATGAGGATAGGATAGGGGTAGGGTAAAGTTTTTTTTATTCTCTTTCTAGACGCTACAATATATCAGGTTAGATATAAATTTCAGTATTGTAAATCGAAACCGTATTGCAGGTTGTTTGAATAGGGCATGGTGGTCGAGTAACCAGTCGGTGCACAACTTGTGCCTGTCCCTGTTAACTCTGGTGTCAAGTCCATTGCACGCGGAAGAGGAAGGCGGTCAGTAACCACAGCAGTCAAAGCAATAATCAAGTGCTTTGAAGCCTAGAGATAGGCTGACCAGTTTGTGGAGAGATCGCCGAATACCAGGAAATGTGGATTGAGCAGCGAATCCTTGGTGTTGTATTCGAGGGGCTGCAGATCGAGGGTGGTGACCTGTCCGCCGGCCGCTTCAACCACGGCCTGGGCGGCGGCAGTGTCCCATTCCGAAGTGAGGCCGAGGCGGGGATAGATGTCGGCCTTGCCCTCTGCCACCAGGCAGAGTTTCAATGAACTGCCCATACTGATCAGCTCATGTTCCCCCATCTTCTCCAGGAAACGCAGCAATGAGTCGCCCGCATGGGAGCGGCTGCCGGCGACGCGGACGGGGTGCTTGCACCGCTCCGTGACCTGGATCGGCCTGGGGGGCTGACCGGCCTCCTGTTTCCAGGCGCCATTATCATGGATGCCATAGTAAGTGGTGCCCAATAGCGGTGCATGGACCACCCCCAAAGTTGGGGCGTGTTCCTCGATGAGGGCGATATTCACGGTGAATTCGCCATTGCGTTTGACGAACTCCCGGGTGCCGTCAAGGGGGTCGATCAACCAATACCGCTGCCACTGCTGACGTATCGAGAAAGGGATCTCGGAAGATTCTTCAGATAGTACCGGAATATCCGGTGTGAGACTTTCCAGGCTGGAAACAATTAAATGATGCGCAGCAGTATCGGCGGCGGTCAATGGGGAGTTGTCCTGCTTGTTCTCGACCTCGAAGTCGGTGTGATAGACAGCCAGGATGGCATCCCCTGCCTGATGGGCCATCTGAAGCAGGTCATTGAGAGATATGGGTATACTCATGTCTAATGTCTTTGATTGGATCAGTGCTAACGGGTACCTAAATGATCCCTGATCAGGTAGAGGGCCGCGATAGAACGGGCTTCGGTAAAATCCGCTTGACCGATCAGGTCATCCCAGTTGGAGAGCTTCCAGGGTACGACTTCGATCGGTTCGGGTTCATCCCCCGGTTGCTTGTCGGGATAAAGGTACTGGGCAAGAATAACATGGGTCTGGTGACGGATATATGCGGGGGCGATGGTAAATGTCTTGATGAGTCGCAGCTCGCGGGCTGCATAGCCGATCTCCTCGCGAATTTCCCGGTTTGCAGCCTGCAGCGGATCCTCGCCCGCCTCCATGCGTCCCTTGGGCAGGCCGAGCTGGTAGTCATTGCTGCCGGCTGAGTATTCGCGAATCAGCATCACCGTATCATCATCGAGCATGGGTACCACCAGGACCGAGCCTCTCTCGCCGCCGAGTAGGCGTTCATACTGCCGTTGCTGGCCGTTACTGAATTCAAGTTGCAACTGTTCCACGCGGAACAGGCGTGTTACAGCGATCAGTTGCTGAGAATGGATGGTTGGGAGTTTTGGCATGGCTTTCAGTGATCTTGTTCGTGCGCGAGAAAGTCTAGTTCTGTAAACAGCTTACCCTGGAACCAGCCGCTCCAATAGAGGCTGCCCTCTCTTATCCGTGTGTGCTTGGTGTCGACAGGGAGTGGCCGCATACCGGTGAAGCGGATCAACTCGGCTGGATAGTCTACATGCAGGCTGAGTTGCATGGGAAAGTAACCGTCGAGGAATCTGCGCATGTAGGGGCCGTTGCGCAGTTGATAACCACCCTTTGCCACCTTGTGCAGGGATTGGGTTTCAGCCCGGAGACACACAGTTGCGCCGTGGCGGATATCCCGAAGTTCGATGCTGGAGCCGATTACCCGGCTGGCGCCGATATTCTCAACCCTGACCAATTCAATCTGACGTATGCGCTGGGGATGGTAGACGATCTCGAGGTGTGGTACCGGATCCAGGTGGCGGTGGCACTGATGCAGCTCAACCCAACCGTGATCCAGACTATCCACATTGATCTGTATCCGGTTAATATGGTGGTGAACGGGTTCTGCCGGTGGAGTGTGCAGAAATTCCAATTCACCTTCGTTGACCGCCTCGATGCGTGATTCCAGATCCTCATCGGGGAATTCGAACGGTTCCTCCTCAGCGGTGGTAAAGCACGGCCATAGAGAGAGAAGTAATGAAAGGATCAAATACATAGGTGTAACTGTATACGATGATCGACTGGAACCAAATTGATATTGTCATGCTTGATATGGACGGCACCCTGCTGGATCTCCATTTCGATAACCATTTCTGGCTGCAACATGTTCCGGCACGCTATGCGGAGGCAAAAGGCTTGTCTCTGGATCAGGCCAAGGGTGAGTTGCTGGCCCGATACAAAAGTGTCGAAGGCACACTGGAGTGGTACTGCATTGATCACTGGAGTCGGGAACTGGAACTCGATATCGCCCTGTTGAAGGAGGAGGTGGATCATCTGATCGCGGTTCACCCCCATGTTATCGACTTCCTGGATCTGCTGATGTGCGCCGGCAAGGAACGTGTTCTGGTGACCAACGCCCATCAAAAGACCCTGGCATTGAAGATGGAGAAGACACGCCTGGCCGGGTTCTTCGATCAGGTCATCTCTTCTCACCAGCTGGGTCTGCCCAAGGAGCACCCCGAATTCTGGAACCGGCTGCAGAATCTTCACCCCTTCGATAGAGAACGGACCCTGTTCGTGGACGACAGCCTGTCTGTGCTCGCGTCGGCCAGGGAATATGGCATTCATTGGTTATTGGCCATGCTCAAGCCAGACTCCAAGGCGCCATCGAGAGAGATCGGGGATTACTCCGCCATCCATGATTTTTCTGAAATCATGAGCGGTCTGCGTTGCTCGGTCTGAAAGTGGATTTGATAGTACAGGGGTTGGATGACTGCAGGTATTGAGGCTGATTGTATAATCAAGTTAATTATTCACGTTGCTTCTGTCTATCTTTGCCTTTAGTAGCTGCAGAATCGATACATACTGATTTTTAATTACTCGACAGGACATCCATTTTATTGTGCGAGAAAAGGACTTTAATCAAGGAGAATCATCATGTTCGGCCAATTTCTTTTTCCTCGGCTCATGGAACGAATCAACAGGTTGGAAGCGCGTATACAGGAGTTGGAGTCTACAGTGGAGCGGCTATCCACAGGTGGTATGGGTAGACTTAACGACTATCTTACATTTCACGATGAGAGCGAATGTGTAACTGCTCGTTTGACGGGCATCAACCTGCAGATTGTTAACGGCGAGGGCAATACCCAGAGCGTCAACTGTAAAGGAAATCTGATTCTGGGCTATAACGAACCCCGTACCGAAGGGACCGTTGAGCGTAGCGGATCACACAACCTGATTATTGGTATCAAGCATAATTACTCAAGTTATTGTGGTATCGTAAATGGTATGGCCAACCATATAAATGGTGAGTATGGGACTATTCTCAATGGCCGGGAATGTTATGCTAACGCAAGTCATGTCACCATGTGCGGTGGAATTGATCATAAGGGGAATGGATCCTATTCAACCCTATTGAGTGGTTTTGACAATGGTGGTTTGGGTTCCAGATCAGTATTCATTGAAGGGACGAACAATCGTGCAGAGCACAGCCAAACCGTCTTTATAGGGGGCGTAGGAGAGACCTCTTCCCACGACGAAGAAATTATCCCAGCGTTACCATAGGTCCCTGCGGCACTGATTCGTTACACTAGTGGAGTTGGTGTTTAACTGAAATGTCGTATCACATTGAGATTGGTGAATCTGCCTTGGGTAACCTGGGGCGGATTTCCTGAATGTTTGATTTCATTTCAACTGGCGGCGGCATTAAATACCCTGAGTCAATCGCTCATCATTTATTGCCAAGCTGTTTCAACATCTCTTCCATACGGATCAGCCGCTGCTCCATCTCTTGAGTGCGGGCATCGATTCTGTGTACTTCCCCGGCTTCCCCTTCGCCGCTGTCGCGGGAGAATTGTTCGTGCTCTCTTTGCAGCGTCTCGAGGACGATGCCGATCATCATGTTGAGAAAGACAAACGCCACCACAAAGATGAAGGAGAGATAGAAGGACCAACTCAGGGGGTAGACGGTCATGGTCTCATACATCACGTCGGTCCAGTCCTCGAAGGTGGCAACCCGGAACAGAGTGAGCATGGAAATGGTGATATTGCCCCAGAGTTCGCGATTGATCTCGCTGAAGAACATGCTGCCCACGGCGGCGTAGATGTAGAAGATGATGAACATCAGCAGGGAGACATAGCCCATGCGCGGGATGGCGGTGACGAAGGCGTTCATCAGGATGCGCAGCTCGGGGATGATGGAAATCAGGCGCAATACCCGGAACACCCGCAGCAGGCGCCCGAGCAGTGCGGCCTCGCTGTCGTCCACCGGGATCAGGCTGGCGGTGACGATGAGGAAATCGAAGATGTTCCAGCCCTTGCTGAAGAATGCCTTCAGATTTTTTTCCGCCACCATGCGGATGATGATCTCAGTGAGAAAGAAGAGGGTGATACCCACGTCGAGGACGCGCAGCACCTGCGCGGTGGCGGTGGGTATGGGATAGGTCTTGGCGCCGATCATCAGGGCGGAGATGATGATGACTAAAATGACGAAGGTTTCGAACAGCTTGTTGGACCGCAGTTGCTCAAAACGGTCGCGCAGTATCACGGAGTTAAGTTTCATGGCGAATGTCAGATATCGGGCTGTAGTAACAAGGCGCGCATTATACGAATTTCGAATGAAAAATCAGTTTCGAAGTGGCGTGCGGTTAGGGGTGGGATGAGAGGAAAAGTTCCCCTGGTGGTCCTGAAGGATCAACGTCCCCAGGTTTTAAAACGTTTCTTGCAATAGGTCAGCAGTTCCGCATAGTTGCGAAAGTAGTGTTCGAAACCCTTTTCCGCCGGGGCATCGAACTCGCACCAGTCATTGTCATAGTCGCGGCAGATCTGCGGCCGTTGGTCGTAGATGCCGCAGGATCCCCCCGGTCCCAGGTGCTCGCAGCTGCCCTGGAAGAGGAGAAACCAGCCATCCTCATCCTTGTAGATCTCCACCCCCTGATGGGAGACCTGCCACAGCAGGTGTTCGAAGTCTGCCTTGGAGCGGGGGGCGACACCGATGGCCTCCGTGGTGTAGGTACAGCATTTCGAGTTGAGACAGCGACTGCACTTGCCGTCCATAGGGGTTATTCAGTGTTGCCGCTTTGCGGCGGTTTGGGGCCACGCCGGCGGCGGCGCCGTTTCTTCGCTTTCTCCCCATCTTTGGGTTTATGGCTCTTATGGTGATGTCCCTTACCGTGGCCCTTGTGTCCATCTTTGCCGCGATGTGGCTGACGCGAGCCCTTTTCGGGATAGATTCTGCTCTTGGGATCGACCTCCGCCAACAGGGCTGGATCGACGGTCTGAGTGGGAATGGAGTGACCCACGAAGACCTCGATATCGGGCAGGGAGAAAGCGTAGGTTTCACAGGCGAAGCTGATGGCATCGCCGCTGGCACCGGCACGGGCGGTACGACCGATCCGGTGCACATAGTCCTCGGCATCCTCCGGCAGATCGAAGTTGATCACGTGAGTGACATCGGGGATATGCAGCCCACGGGCCGCCACATCGGTGGCTACCAGCACAGCCAGCTGCCCCTCCTGAAAACCCTTTAGCAGGCTCAGGCGCTTCTTCTGCGGTACATCGCCGGAGAGCACGGCGGTTTCGATGCCGTTGCCCTGTAGGAATCCCCACACCTTGTCAGCCACCCGCTTGGTGTTGACGAAGACGATGGTGCGGGTATCCGTCATACCCTGAATCAGACCCACCAGGAGCGGGATCTTCTCCTCGTTGGCGGTCATGTAGCAGGTTTCGGTGATCTTGTCAGCGGTAACCTGCTCAGGCGCCACCTCCACGCTCTGGGGGTTGTTCATATGCTCATAGGCGAGCTCTTTAACCCGATAGGAGAGGGTGGCTGAAAAGAGCATACCCAAGCGCTTCTGCGGAGGCGGGCAGCGGCGCATCATGTAGCGGATATCCTTGATGAAGCCGAGGTCGAACATCCGGTCCGCCTCGTCCAGTACCAGCACCTGGATTGCCTTCAGATCATAGACATGCTGCTTGAAGTAGTCGATCAATCTACCGGGTGTGCCGATGAGTATATCGACACCCGCCTCGAGCTGCTTGCGCTGTTTATCGTATCCAGTGCCGCCGAATACCGCCACCGAGGAGAAATCGGTGTGTTTGGTGAGGGTTTGCGCATCGTTGTAGATCTGTACCGCCAGCTCCCGGGTGGGTGCCAGGATCAGGGCCCGGGGCTGATTGGCCCTGCGCTCCTCGCTGGCGGGATGTTGCAGCAGATGGTGCAAGGTGGCGATGAGAAAGGCCGCCGTCTTGCCAGTGCCGGTCTGGGCCTGCCCAGCCACATCCTTGCCGTCAAGTGCGATGGGCAGGGTCTCAGCCTGGATTGGGGTGCAGTATTCGAAGCCGGTCTCACGGATTCCCTGCAGGATGGAATCGGCCAGATCGAAGCTGTCGAAGCCTATATTTGTAAGGTGTTTTTCAGTCATGGCGGGCAAGGATACAGTAAATTGTCTGTACACACGATGGCTCGCTGTTCCAGCGGGTTGGGGGTTATGGGGGTAAAAGGGTGTCTATTTACCATTTTTAGAGGTCAGGCAACCAAGATGGCGTAGAATCCCGTACAATCCATCCCCATGAATATCCATCTGATATCCGTGGGAAACCGCATGCCGGGGTGGGTTGTCGAAGGTTACCGGGAGTATGCGCGCAGAATTCCCGCTGAATGCGCCTTGCACCTGATTGAGATACCACCTGGCCATCGCGGCAAGAACGCCGATATCCCACGCGCGGTGCGCGATGAGGGTGAACGGATGCTGAAGTCGATCCCCAAAGGGTGTCAGGTGTTGGCACTGGATGTCACGGGTAGCGCCTGGAGTACGCAGCGTCTCTCGATCAAGCTTGGAGAGTGGATGGCTGATGGCCGGGATCTGGCTCTGCTGGTGGGTGGCCCTGAGGGACTGGCGGGTGATTGTCTTCAACGGGCGGATGGACGCTGGTCTCTCTCCCCTCTGACCCTCCCCCATCCCCTGGTCAGGGTAGTGGTTGCAGAGCAGTTATACCGGGCTTGGAGCCTGATGCGTAATCACCCTTACCATAGGGCATAGGAGAGGTTAGCAAGTAGTCAGTAAGAGGAAACCATCCGCTGTGAAGAAGAATCCTGTCATCTACCTGGCTTCTCGCTCGCCTCGCAGGAGGACATTGTTGCACCAGATCGGTATCAGCCATGCCCTGCTTGAGATCGATGTGGATGAGCGGCAGCGGCCGGATGAGGACCCGGTTTCCTATGTGTTGCGCCTGGCGACGGAGAAGGCCAAGGCGGGAGCAGAGGCGGTTGCCGGGGCTGAATCTTTACCGGTGTTGGCCGCTGATACCAGCGTTGTGATCAAAAACCGGGTGTTGGGCAAGCCGAGGGACAGAGAACACGGGTTGTGGATGTTGAGGCAGCTGTCTGGCAAGACCCATCAGGTCTACACCGCAGTTGCACTGAACGGGCGGGAAACTGAAACCGATCTGAGCCTCAGCGAGGTAAGCTTTCGAGCCTTGAGTGAGGCGGAGATCACAGCCTATTGGGCCACCGGGGAACCTGCCGATAAAGCGGGAAGCTATGCCATCCAGGGGGTTGGCGCACGATTTATCAGCATGTTGCACGGCAGTTATTCAGGAGTGATGGGACTGCCCCTGTTCGAGACGGCGGAATTACTGAGCCGTAATGGCATCCAATTCGATAATGAATAATAAGAGCGTATTTGATGTATGAGTGAAGAGATACTGATCAATGTGACACCGCCGGAAACCCGGGTTGCGGTCATCGAGAATGGCGCGGTACAAGAGGTGATCATCGAACGCTATGGCAAGCGTGGCCTGGTAGGCAATGTCTACAAGGGCAAGGTTTGCCGGGTACTGCCCGGCATGCAGGCGGCGTTTGTGGATATCGGTCTGGAGCGAGCGGCGTTCCTGCATGTTTCCGACATTGGCGAGACCACCGACAAACCCAAGACAGACAATATCCATGAACTGTTGCGTGAAGGAGACTATGTCATCGTCCAGGTGCTGAAGGATCCACTCGGTACCAAGGGTGCCCGCCTGACCACCAATATATCCATCCCTTCTCGCCACCTGGTGTTCATGCCGTCACTGGGGAATATGGGTATCTCGCAACGCATTGAAGCCGAGGATGAGCGTCAGCGCCTGCGTGAGTTATTGAATCAAGTTGCCGACGCCGGTGAAATATCCGGTGGTTACATCGCGCGTACCGCTGCGGAGGGGGTGGACGAGGTTTCACTGAAAGCGGACATGCGTTTCCTGGCGCGCCTCTGGTCTTCGATTCAGGAGAAGAGCAAGCTGACCAGCGGTATCGAACTGATTCATGAAGATCTCTCCCTGCCGCTGCGCTCACTGCGCGATTTGGTTGGACCTGATGTGGAAAAGGTGCGCATCGATTCCAAGGAGACTCATCAAAAGGCGATCAACTTCGCGCAAAAATTTATCCCTGACATAAAACAGTGTATCGAATACTACCCGGGACAACGGCCATTGTTTGATCTGTATGGGGTCGAGGATGAGATTCAGAAGGCATTGGAACGAAAGGTACAGCTCAAATCGGGTGGACACCTTGTAATCGATCAGACCGAAGCAATGACCACTATCGATGTCAACACGGGTGCCTTTGTAGGACATAGGAATCTAGAGGAGACCATTTTCAAGACAAACCTGGAGGCGGCACAAGCCATCTGCCGCCAACTGCGCCTGAGAAACCTGGGCGGAATCATCATTATCGATTTCATCGATATGCTCGATCCCGAACATCGTCGTCAGGTCCTGCGAGCCCTGGAAAAATGCCTGGCACACGATCATGCACGGACCCACATCACCGAGGTCTCTACACTCGGGCTGGTGGAGATGACCCGCAAACGCATTCGTGAATCACTTGAGCATGTACTCTGCGAGCCTTGCCCCTGTTGTGCCGGACGGGGCTCTATGAAGACAGCGGAGACCACCTGCTATGAAATCTTCAGGGAGATCCTCCGGGAGTCACGACAATTCGATGTGGAGTCACTCCTGGTGCTTGCATCCCAAGAGGTGATCGACAGGCTCCTGGATGAGGAGTCAACCCACCTGGCAGAGCTGGAGCAGTTTATCGGTCACCCCATCAAGTTACAGGTAGAGATGCTCTATACCCAGGAGCACTACGACGTCGTGCTGGTATGATCCATATCACTGACCTTCCGTCATATGCTGAGCGTCGCTAAGTATCTTCACCTCAAATTTTGGCAGATCCTGGCATGGCTGGTGATCCTGGCCGCACTGCTGCTCAGCGCTTTACGTCTGTTTGTCCCGGTTATCGATCTCGATCCCTATCGGCGGGAGATAGAACGGGTGGCCGAAGAGGGAGCCGGTGTTGATCTGAAGATAGGTGATATGAAGGCCCAGGTGAAAGGGATTCACCTGGCGCTCAACTTTACCGATGTGAGTGTGCTGGATGAAAAGAACAACGAGCCCCTGCTGCATGCCCCGCAGGTGCTGGTCAACATAAAGCTGATACAAAGTATTATTGCTGGCCAGCTGCAACTGGGAGAGGCCAGTGTCATCGGCACCAAACTCAAACTGGAGCGGTTCTCCGATGGCAGCGTAGCCTTGCAGGGTATGGGGGAGGTCAGTGAGGGGGACCCGGACACGGTGGCTGCCATTTTACTGGGACAGAACAAACTGCGTCTGCTCGATACCGAGATCTACCTGAAAAGCGCCATTCCCAACCAACCCCCGCTCAGACTCTCAGGGGTGAATGTGGAGCTGCTCAACAATGGCTTGCGGCATCAACTCTCCATGAGTACACAGATCGGTAAACGGGGAGAGGAGTCTGTGCGTCTGATAGCCGACCTGCAGCAAAGGAGTGCAACCTCGCTGGCCATGAGTGGAGAGTTCTATTTCAGTTGTAAAGGGCTGGTGCTGGGCGGGCGCCTGGCCGAGTGGATGCCAACCCCTTATACCCTTGCCGAGGGTGATCTTGAGGTTGAACTCTGGGGTGATCTGGAAGAGGGTGCGCTGCAGGGCCTGCGTGGAAACGGCAAGCTGAGCGATTTTCGCATTAGCGGACCGGGGCGGACAGAGCCTTTCTATCTGCAACAGCTTTCCACCGGGCTCGAGTGGCGGCGTATGCATGATGGTTGGCAAATCGACCTTGACCGGCTTGATATACAACAATCGCATGGGCAATGGCCGACCGAAAAGGTAAGTATCAGTTGGCAGCGGACGGAGCAGCAGCGTGATTTTGGATTAAGTGCGGATGCCCTGTCGCTGATGGAATTGAATGATTTTCTCGCGATCCTGAAACTGCCCAATCCCGAGTTGCACGCAATCCTCAAAGGGCTCTCGCCGCGGGGCAGGCTGAATCATCTGGAGTTCGGATTTAACAAGCCTCAGCAGGGTGAGCTCATCTGGCATTTGAAGGGGAAGGTTGAAGACTATGCGCATCAACCATGGCAGGACATACCCGGGTTGAGTGGGTTGACACTCGCCTTCGATGGAGACCAGGCCGGTGGCTGGTTGAAAATAGACAGCAGCAACCTGATGGTTGATTTACCTCAGCTGTTCCGTAAACCGCTGCAATCACAACAGGCGATGGGTGATTTTGAATGGAAATTCGAGCTCGACAGGGGACTGCATCTCAACAGTGACCGTTTACAGATGAGCTCCCGGGACGTGCAGACCCTCTCCCGTATCGATTTGCAGATACCCTTCACCGGTAAGGATCTGTTCATTGATATGCAATCCGATTTCTGGGATGCGGATGGTTCACGCAAGAGCGAATATCTGCCGGTCGGCATCATGCCTGACGAGTTGGTTAGCTGGCTGGATAAGGCGCTGGTGAGCGGATATGTGAAGTCGGGCAGTTTTCTGCTGTATGGCCCCATCAGCGAATTTCCTTTCCCTCAACACCAGGGGCGGTTCGAGGTCTGGTTCGGTGTGGAGGATCTGATTCTCGACTATATGCCCGAATGGCCACGCCTCTCTGAAGGGGTGGCCGAGGTCCATTTCATCAATAATG
This sequence comes from gamma proteobacterium symbiont of Ctena orbiculata, assembly GCA_003094555.1. Taxonomy (GTDB): domain Bacteria; phylum Pseudomonadota; class Gammaproteobacteria; order Chromatiales; family Chromatiaceae; genus Thiodiazotropha. The sequence goes on along the minus strand of NATW01000077.1, from coordinate 19,799 downwards.
CACTCCAGGTCAAGCTGCAGGATGGCTTGCTGCTCAACAGTCAGTTGCAGGATGTGGCGGTTGAGATCGAAAGATTAAAGGAGGCCTCTCCGGTAAAGATACAGGGGACTGCGTCGGGGTCGCTGCAGGACCTGATGGGGATTCTGGGTGACACCCCTCTGCGTAAGGAGTTTCATGCCTTTGTGGATGCGGTGGAAGTGGATGGAGAGACCAAAACCCGGGTGGATTTGTCGATACCGCTGAAAAAAGTGGATAAGCTCAAGATTAATGGTGAAGTCAATTTTGACCAAGCTGCGCTGACCATCAAAAAGCCTGATCTCAAGATCGATAAGCTCTCCGGCAGGCTTACATTCAATCGTACAGGGGTGGAGGCTAAAGGCCTCAAGGGCAGGCTGCTGGAGGATGAGATTGTCTTCGACGTCTTGCCTTATAGCCATGAGGGTCAGCATTGGACACGGGTGACAACCCGTATGCCGATCAATCTGGCACGCTTGAAACAGCAGTTTCCCGACTGGAAGCTCGACTACTTTCTGGGTCTTGGAGAGGGGGATGTTGAAGTCAGGATAGCCCATCACCATAGCCAGGTGCCGGTTAGACTGAACCTGATTTCCGATCTGCAGGGGATCTCGGTCACGCTGCCGGACCCCCTTGGCAAACCTGCCAAATCAAAGATGAAATTGGATTTGAGTGCCGACTTGCGTAATGACGATTCCACTGAATTGAGGATTCGCTACAACGATAGCACCCATGCCCTGTTCCGCTTTTTCGATACTGGGGAGAAACCTTGGATTGCCGCCTTTGGATTTTCCCAGGAAGCCCTTTCACTCGAGAATGTGGAGGGTTTCCACATGCGCGGGCATCTGCAGAGACTGAACGCAGACAGTTGGATCAGTTGGGTGGCGCGGCAGGCCGCTTCGGAGCAGGGTGGTTTACCAATCATTACCATGGATCTGCGGGTGGATGAGCTGATTGCCCTCGGAACTGCTTGTCCCGATACCCAGTTTACCTATGAAAACTATGCCGACGGCTACCGTATCAACCTGACCTCAGAGACTGCGCAGGGCATGATACAGGTGCCGGGCGAGCTCGATAATCGGCCCGTTTTCGGGCGTTTTGACTACATCAAATACGATCTGGATCAGTTGGCGAGAGGTATTACGGGACAGGAAGACCAACAGCGCCAGGTGCCAGATCTCGATCCCAGGGACGTGCCTGCCATCAATCTTACGGTTGAAGACCTCTACATCAACGGCAATCCCATGGGTAAGGGCTATGTAACCTGGAGAAAGGAGCCGGACGGCATCACCATCGACAGCTTGGCCCTGGTAGGAGATAACGTGGACCTCTCCGGACAGGGATATTGGCGTCTGACACCTAAGGGGCACAGTACTTCACTGAATCTGAAGTTGCATACCGGCAGTCTGGGTGATCTACAGCAAGCCTTGGGGATCACCACCGGTATCGAGCAGGCCCCCACCGATGTCAAGGCAGAGCTCTATTGGCCCACATCACCGCTGGAGATCGGTGCGGAAAAACTCTATGGCAGTATATCCCTGAAGGTGGATGAAGGGCTGGTGAATAATGTGGATCCGGGGGTCGGTCGGCTTATCGGCCTGTTCAGTCTCAACGCGCTGGGTAAACGTTTGGCCCTGGACTTCTCGGATCTCTTTTCCGAAGGTTTGGCTTTCGACTCGATCGAGGGCAATTTCACGATTAACGATGGTGACGCCTACACCTCAGACCTGGTGATGAAGAGTACGGCAGCGGTTGTCGATGTGCGAGGCCGTACAGGTTTGGCGACCCGGACCTATGACCAGAAGGTTGTGGTCACCCCGAATGTCAGTGCTACCTTGCCCCTGTTGGGAACCCTGGCGATCAATCCCACCGCTGGCGTGGCACTGGCAATGACACAAAAGTTGATTGGCCGGTTGTTTGATCGCATTGCCATGCGTACCTACGAAGTCACCGGCAGCTGGGATAAACCAGAATTTATTCAAGTCAACAAAACCGAGGAGACGGGAGGTGGCAGGGCACTAATGCCGGAAATGCCAGGTGAATGAGATGAGAGTCGCTTCGAATACCATGTCCAATGCATGGTAGAGAGGAGGGTCAAGGTGGCAGATCATGCTAGCCATCGCTGGTAGCATCAAGGTTCATGATGCTATCCTCGAGATTGGCACAGTGATTGTTAATAGTCAGAAATTGACTGAAGAGTTTTCAGATGAGTAGCAATAAGAATAAAGTTGCAGCCATACAGATGGCCTCCAGCCCCAATGTCAGTGCTAATCTGTTAGAGGCAGAGAGACTGATCGGTGAAGCGGCCGAAGCGGGCGCCGGATTGGTGGTATTGCCGGAAAATTTCGCCTTCAAGGGGGAACACGACCGGGATATGCTGACCCTGGTTGAGGATGATGACGGTCCTTTGCAGGGATTCCTCAACCAGATGGCCCAACGCTATGACGTCTGGGTTGTAGGGGGCACCATACCTATGCGCGCCAGTCAGGGCGGCAAGGTTCGTGCGGCATGCCTGATCATGGACAGTAGTGGCAATCTGGTGGCTCGATACGACAAGATACATCTATTCGATGTTCATCTTGTGGAGACGGATGAGCGTTATGTGGAATCAAATACAATCGAACCGGGCGACGAACTGGTCACGGTGGAAACCCCCTTCGGCATCCTGGGGGTGTCGGTCTGCTACGATCTGCGTTTTCCCGAGCTGTTTCGACAGTTGATGGAAAAGGGTGCAGAGGTTTTTGTGGTGCCGGCCTCATTCACCGCCATGACGGGTAAGGCGCACTGGGAGACCCTGGTCAGGGCCAGGGCCATCGAAAATCTTGCTTTTGTGGTTGCTGCCGCACAAGGCGGATATCACATCAGTGGTCGAGAAACCCATGGGCATAGTATGATTGTCGATCCATGGGGCACTGTCTTGAGCCAGGTGCCCAGAGGCACCGATTTTGTCTGTGTGGAGCTTGATCGCGAATACCAAAAGACCATTCGGCGCACTTTTCCGACGATTGACCATCTACGTCTATGAGGGGATTACAGGATCGTATGCCCCGATCATGAAAGCAGGTTGCGTTAACCACAATATATCCACTATTCCGGCACCCAATGAAATGAGTCAGATATGACTCTGTCCGGTTCGGATATGGGTTACCCGGGAACTACCTGCAGCGACAATGGGAGATAGCACAACGGCCGATAGGCTAGGAACATCATGTCAGATCTGATTCAAATAGCACAACAGACAATCTTAGCCCCAGTGGGATTGGCGCAACAGGATCTCGACCGCATGCTCGGTGAATTGACCGGAAGCGGCATCGATGCGGCGGATCTCTATTTTCAATCCAGCCGGTTGGAATCATGGGTCCTGGAAGACGGTATCATCAAGGAGGGTGCGCACAATATCGAGCAGGGTGCGGGTATCCGGGTCATCAGCGGTGAGAAGACCGGTTTTGCCTACTCCGATGAGCTGCAACTGACCACCTTGCAGGAGGCGGCACGGACAGCGCGTGCCATCATACGCAGTGGTGCAGACCAGGCAGTGCGTGTTGCGGGCACACCCATGCCGCGTCAGTTATATGCCCCGATCAATCCATTGCCCACCCTGAGTGAGGTGGAAAAGGTCGACCTGTTACGCCAGGTGGATCAGGAGGCGAGAAAACAGGACCCCCGGGTAAAGGAAGTCATCGTCAGTCTGGTGGGTGCCCATGATGTCGTGCTGGTGGCAGCCATCGACGGTACCCTCAGCGCCGATGTGAGGCCCCTGGTTCGTCTCAACGTCCATGTCATCGCGGAACAGGGTTCGCGACGGGAGCAGGGTAGCAGCGGCGGCGGTGCTCGGGAGGGTCTCGACTATTTTCGCCACCAGGATCGCGCCTTGGATTATGCCAGGGAAGCGGTCAGGCAGGCCCTGGTGAATCTTGAAGCGGTCGATGCACCCGCGGGATCGATGCCGGTGGTACTGGGTCCCGGTTGGCCGGGGGTGCTGTTGCATGAGGCAGTGGGTCATGGTCTAGAGGGTGACTTCAACCGTAAGGGTACCTCCGCCTTCAGTGGCAGGATCGGTGAGCAGGTGGCGGCCAGCTGTTGTACCGTGGTGGACGATGGCAGCATGCCGGGGCGGCGGGGATCGCTGAATATGGATGACGAGGGAACGCCAAGTCAGAACACGGTATTGATTGAGAACGGTATCCTCAAGGGGTACATGCAGGATAAACACAATGCAAGCTTGATGAAGGTCGACACGACCGGTAATGGCAGACGCGAGTCCTATGCCCATCTACCGATGCCGCGTATGACCAACACCTATATGCTGGCCGGAGAATATGATCCGCAAGAGATCATCACCTCTGTGGAACGGGGTCTGTATGCGGTCAACTTTGGCGGCGGCCAGGTGGATATCACCTCCGGTCGTTTTGTCTTTTCGGCCAGTGAGGCCTATCTCATAGAGAAGGGCAAGGTGACCAAGCCGGTGAAAGGGGCAACCTTGATTGGTAATGGTCCGGAATCCATGACCCGTGTGAGTATGGTGGGCAACGACCTGAAACTGGATACCGGTATCGGTGTCTGCGGCAAGGAGGGGCAGAGCGTGCCCGTGGGCGTCGGTCAACCGACGTTGAAGCTGGATGAGTTGATCGTCGGGGGAACTGAGCAGTGATTGATATGGATCAGCGCAAAGGGGAATTGCAGCAATTGGTTGAGGATCTGTTGCGCGAGGCCAAACGCCTGGGTGCAACGGCAGCGGAGGCAGCGGTAAGCAGTAATGCCGGGCTCTCATTGACAGTGCGACTCGGTGAGACGGAGACCATCGAACACACTCGCGACAACGGCCTGGGCGTGACAGTCTATTTCGACCATCGCAAAGGCAGCGCCAGTACCTCCGATCTCAGTCCGCATGCCATAAAAGAGACAGTGGAGGCGGCCTGTAACTTTGCCCGTTATACCTCGGAGGATGCCTGTTCCGGTTTGGCCGATGCGGAGTTGATGGCGTCGGACAACCCTGATCTAGACCTCTATCATCCCTGGCAGCAAAGCGTGGAGGAGGCGATCGAACAGGCAATCCGTTGTGAGGATGCGGCACGTGATTTCGATCCGCGCATCGTCAATTCAGAAGGTGCCTCCCTGAACTCCCATAACGGTCTGCATGTGTATGGCAACACCCATGGCTTCATGGGGGGTTATCCCTCTTCCCGGCACAGCCTGAGCTGTGCTGTGGTAGGCAAGCAGAATGAGAGTATGCAGCGTGACTATTGGTATACATTGTCTCGCCAATCGAGCCGGTTGGATAGTCCCGAGGAGGTGGGCCGGGTGGCGGCACAGCGGACCTTGGCACGCTTGAACGCCAGACAGCTGCCGACGCAACAGGCGCCAGTACTGTTTCAGGCGGATGTGGCGGTGGGACTGTTACGCAGCTTCACTAGCGCGATTCGGGGTTCCGCGCTCTACCGCAAGGCCAGTTTTCTGCTCGATCATCTGGGTAAACCGGTCTTTCCCGATTTCATCACCATCCATGAAGAGCCCCGTCTACCCATGGGACTGGCCAGTGCAGCCTATGATAACGAGGGCGTGACCACCCACAACAGGGTATTCGTGGATCAGGGCGTGCTTGAGAGTTATGTGCTCGACAGCTATGCGGCGCGTAAACTCGGCATGCAGACCACAGGCAATGCAGGGGGTGTCAGGAACCTTCGTATCAATAGCGGAGAGCTGGACTGGGAGGGTCTGCTCAGAGCCATGGACCGGGGTCTTGTGGTCACTGAACTGATGGGGCAGGGAGTCAATATGGTAACCGGTGACTACTCCCGGGGCGCCGCCGGTTTTTGGGTCGAGGGGGGCGAAATACAGTACCCAGTGGAGGAGATAACCATTGCCGGAAACATGCGCGATATACTCATGGGATTACAGCAAGTGGGCACTGACGTGGAGACCCGGAGCAGTGTACAGACCGGTTCTTGGTTGATCGATCAGATGATGATCGCGGGCGAGTAAGCGGGGGGTGGAGAAGAGATTAGTGGTTGCCGTTCCGTATCTCAGCCAACTCCCTCCTTTGACCTGCTCTTGACCATCGTCTCCGCCACCTTCACCGCGTACTGCAGACTGCCCAGGTTTGCCTGACTGGTGCCTGCCAGGGGCAGGGCCGTGCCGTGGTCCACAGAGGTGCGGATGATGGGCAGTCCCAGGGTGATGTTGACAGCGCTGCCGAACCCCAGGTGTTTCAATACTGGTAATCCCTGATCGTGATACATCGCCAGGATTGCGTCCGCCTGTTGCAGATGAATAGGGGTGAAGATGGTATCCGCAGGCAGCGGGCCGATGAGTTGCATGCCCTGGCTGTTCAACTCCGCCAGTGCCGGCTGGATGATTTCAATCTCCTCCCTTCCAAGATGGCCTTGCTCTCCCGCGTGCGGATTGAGACCGCACACCATAATGCGTGGCTGAGAGATGCCGAAATAGCGTCGTAGATCATTGTGCAGGGTGCTGGCGACCTGTTGCACAGATAGTTTGGTAATCGCCTGACTGACCTGGGAGAGAGGAAGATGGGTGGTGACCAGGGCAACCCGGAGATCGGGCGTGGCGAGCATCATCACCGGATTGGCATCTTCACACAAGGCGGATAGGTATTCTGTGTGACCGGTAAAGGATAGGCCGGCGTCGTTGATCACCCCTTTGTGTACCGGGCCGGTGACCATGCCGTCGAAGAACCCATTGCGACACCCCTCCGTTGCAATTCGCAGGGTGTCGAGCACGTACTCCGCATTGGCAGGATCGAGCCGGCCGCACATCACCTGGTGGGCAAGAGTTGCGGGTAGGAATCTCAGCTTGCCCGGTGGCAGTGGAGATGCCGGCTGGTGCTGATCGAAGGGAATCAATTCCAGTGCCATACCCAGACGTTCCGCGCGTTGTTGCAACAGCACCGGATCAGCAATGGCGACGATCTCGGTTTCCGGGTAGGGCTTTTGCGCCAGCATGACACAAAGATCCGGCCCGACGCCGGCAGGCTCGCCAGGGGTGAGTGCTAGACGTGAAATCAATGTGTTTCCAGCTCTTCCAGGTAGACCTCGACATAGGCTTCGTCGCGCAAACGCCGCAACCACAGATCGATGGCCTCTTCCGATTTCTGTTTCTGGATCGCCTGGCGGGCCTTGTTTTTCAACGCCTCTTCAGTATTGTCATGCTGGCGCCTCTCGAGAGGCTGCACAATGTGCCAACCGAAGGGGGATTTGAAGGGTTGGCTGATTTCGCCGATATCCAGGGCATCCATCTGCTCCTCGAATTGATTAACAAGATCCCCGGGGCTGGTCCATCCGAGATCACCGCCTTTGATAGCCGATGCCTTGTCATCGGAGTGAGAGCGTGCCAATGACTCAAATGAATCACCCCCTATGATACGTTCCCGCAGGGTTTCAAGCCGCTGCTTGGCCTCATTGTCAGAGACGATTTCATTGGTATTCACCAGGATATGCCGGGCATGGGTCTGGTTGATGATCAGTTTATTGCCCCCTTTCACTTCTGCCAGCTTCACGATGTGAAAACCGGAGGCATTGCGTATCGGTTCACTGATAGCGTCGACCTCCATCTCATCGATCACACCGGTGAATAGGCTCGGGATGCGTGATATCTCTATCCATCCCAGGTCACCCCCATCCAAGGCCTGTCTGCCGTCGGACAGACGTATCGCCAGTTCACTGAAGTCAGCGCCATTGGCAAGCTCGGCATGAACCGACTGGGCCTTCTGCTTTGCCTGCTGCACATCTTCCGGTGACGCCCCTTCCGGGGTGGCGATCAGGATATGGTAGAGATGGACAGCGGCGCGTTGCCGGCTGGTGCCCACCTCCCGGGCGAGGAAATTATCAATATCCTGTTCAGTGATGACGATCCTGTTGATCACCTCTTTCTGTTTCAGGCGATTGATCAGGATATCCTCCCGAAGTTGTTCACGAAACAGGGGGAAGTTGATGCCGTCAGCCTCCAGGGTTTCACGTAGCTGCAAGAGTGATATATGGTTGGTCTCGGCGATGTTGGCGATTGCCTTGGTCACTGTGGCATCGTCGACGCTGAGTCCGAGTCGTCGAGCGGCTTGCAACTGCAGACGCTTGGTGATCATGCGCTCCAACACTTGCTGGTGAATGATGCGCATAGGGGGTAGGTTGGTCTGTTTTTGCGCGAGTTGGGCGAGCAACTCCTGGGTTCGACTGTCGAGCTCGCTTTTGGCAATGATGTCGTCATTGACCAGCGCCACAATGTGGTCCAGCTCCTTGACCGCTGCCTGTACGGGTAGCGTGAGCAGCAGCATCATAACGCCTGCAAGCGTGATCACGAGTTGCTGTTTAAGATGCATAGCCATTACCGTTCATTATGATAACCATAAATCGTTTCCTGCATTGTTCTGTCCACCGTATGACCCAGGGCGCCCAGCCCCCGTAGCTCGAGCTGCAGCATGAATCGCGTCTCCTCTTCTTCATCCTTGTCTTCATTGGCCACATAGCGCTGCAGCAGGGTGCGAAGTTTCCAGCAGCAGTGCCCGCCATACTCCAAACCGAGTATTCTATTCATATTCCGCTCATAAAGGTATGAGTGTTTCCATTTCCCAAACAGGCTGAACTCATGTCCAAAGGGCCAATAGAAGGAGAAATCCAGGTCTTCGATGGAATCACGTTTGAAATTGTAATCGATGTTGATCTGTTTTTGCTCTGGCGTACTGTAGCGCAGGGTGAAACGACCTCTATCGATCTGTTCGTCATCCAGATGGGGGTTGTGACGTAGGGTCAGCGTGGTGCGCCAATGGCTTCCCAGTCTCGACGAGAGCTCCGCCACAATGGCGGATGAAGGATCGTCTTCGGTTGCGCCGGTCAATTGTACCTCTCTATCTTCCCCGTAGTAGATCTGACCGATGCTGGCGCGTAGTCGTTCCATGCCATTCTCGCTTTGAAACCAGCGGCTGGTGAGACCGAATGAGATCTGCCTGGCGTCACCGAAGCGGTCCCGGCCGCTGAAACGGTTCTCTTTGAACAGGTTGGTGAAGCTGAGATCCAGGTCGGCGCTATCGAAGTCGGGGATGTCTGACTGATCATCGAAAGGGGCATACAGTACGAACAGTCGCGGTTCCAGCGTCTGTTGCGCGGGAATACCGAACCAGTGGGTATCGCGTTCGAATACCAGGCCGCCATCAAGGCTGTAGGCAGGCACGAAATAATCGGGTGTTTCGTTTTCAGGGTCATCCTCCTCGTCCAGCCTGTAGCTGGCATAGTTGAGGCTCAACCTGGGGATCAGGTGGCCCCAGCTGCGACGCAGCGGCAGACTCAGGGAGGGGCGCAGGCTAAGTCGCTCGCCATCACTCAGGGTATCGTGCTTGAAGTGGGTATATTCCCCGTTGAAGCCGATATTGAGTCCCAGTGGGTTGATGAATCCCCGATAGCGGGATATCAGTTGCGGCAGGCGGCGGTAAGGGTGTTGTGATTCACTCAGGGAGTCATCCACAGTCTGGAATCGCTGTACTCGACCCAGCAGGCTCCAGTTGCCCAGGTTGTAACGCACCTCTCCGACCCGCTCCAAGTGACGTGTACTGGTGATGACCAGGCCGGTGCCGAAATCCTCCAGGTAGTCGTTATCGCTCACCGCATTGGTGTCTATGCGGGTAGTGAGACCGGGGTAGGGGTGGCTGACATGAATGAATCTCAAGGCGCTGCGTCGCTCAGCGTGATCCGGGCTGATCTGCTTGTCGGACGGTAGTATTTCACCGCTGATCTCAGCGCGATGCCGTTCACCGAGATAACGTAATTCACCCCCCAGCATTACCCCCCGTTTGCTCATCAGGCGCGGCGTCAGGGTGGCGTCATAGTTGGGTGCGAGATTGAAATAGTAGGGGAGGGTGAGTTCGCTGCCCAGGCGGTTGGATGATCCGATCGAGGGGATTAAAAGACCGGTTTTTCTCCGCTCGTCCACCGGAAAGGTGAAATAGGGCATATAGAATACCGGCAAGCCGGCCAGTTGCAGCCGGGCATGGCGGGCGCTTCCCCACCCCTCGGCCATGTCGATTTCCAGTTCGGAGGCGACCAGGCTCCAATCGCTTCTGTCGGGGGGACATGTGGAGTAGACAACCTGCTCATAGTGTGATTGATCTTTGCCGGTCAGGTTGATCAATCCCGCACTGCCCCGGGCGTTGCCCTGGATGAGACGAAACCGGGTATCCTTCAACCAGCCCCTGTCCTCATCCAACTCCAGGTGACCCTGGGTGGCGGTGGCCCGCAGCCCGGTCTGCTGAATGAATAGATTACCGAAAAGATCAGCCACTCGACGCTGGTGATCGAATTCAATCCTGTCCGCCTCTGCATAGCCCTCCAGCCGCCACAGCTGTACCCCGCCGGTGAGCAGGCTCAGGCCGGTTTCCTGATCGAACTCCATGCTGTCGGCTGCCAGCTGAAGATGCTGGTTCGGCAGTGGAGATGCCGGCACTGTGAGATCACTCTCCCTATGGGGTTGCGCGCAATAGTCCCAGTTGAGACCCTGGTCGATGCGGGGCTGCTGTTCCGCTATTGTAGTAGGGGTGATTACCAGCAGGCAGAGGCAAAGACTAAAAGTGAGTGGACGAGCTGGCATTGAGTTGGCTGATTGGTGTTTCCATTCTGGCGATGCGTGTCAGGGAACCAATAGTGGTTTATGAACTCACTAATGGAAGGTATTGATAATTCATCACGCGACCCTGCACAAAATCGCATAGAATCTGCATTACTTCAAATTACCCCTGTCCATTGGTATCTCTCGTGACCTCAGTAAGACGCCGATTTTTGCTCACCCTGGCCATTCTGATGACCGCCGTCATCGTCGTCGTGCTCCTGTTTGTGACCCGTCCTGAGGCCAATGTGGAGATGAAGCAGCCGGGTATCACCCGGGTCGAGGTGGCCGAAGTGCTGCAGCGGGACCTGTTGCCAAAGGTGACCTTTACCGGTGTTCTGCGACCGCGCCAGGTTGCATCCCTGCGGTTTGAAGTGGCTGGTGAACTGACTGCGCGGGAGGTGGAACCTGGTGAGTTGGTATCCGAGGGGGACCTGCTCCTGGGATTGGCTAACGAGGACTATAGGGATGCCTTGAGCGAATCGGAATCCCAGCTGACCGAGACCCGGGCCACACTGGAGCGGGATGCGGCACTGCTAAAGCTGGCGCGGGAGAACAGGCGACTGGCCGAACGGGAGTATCAGCGCCTGGAGAAGCTGGGCAAGGGTTCGTTGGCATCGGTCTCCACCCGGGAGAGTGCCCGTCAGCAGTTGATCAATCTGCAGAGCGAAGAGGCCCGGCTTGTGTTCAGTCAACAGAGCAGCCGTGCCCGCCTTGCCCGCCAGGAGGCCGCTAACAATCGGGCCGGACGAAATCTGGAGCGTACCCATTTGCTGGCCCCCTTCAGCGGCCGGGTAAACCGTGTCATGGTCGAGGTGGGTGACTATCTGCAAGGCAACAGCCCGGTGCTGGAGTTGATCGATGCTGCTGCCCTGGAACTCGAGGTGGCGGTGAGTGGGGATGTGGCCGCCGCATTGACCCTGGGGCAACAATTGACGGTGAATGTGGATGATCGTGAGGTGGCGGGTGTCCTGGTGGCCCTGCAGATCGATCCCGATTCTCAGACCCATACCCATCCGTTGCGCATCCGGGTGCCAGGGCAGGGTTTGTTGCCCGGGCAGTTGGGCCGGGTGGATCTGCCCCTGCGTCCCAGAAGGGATGCGCTTGTGGTGCCGGCCTCCGCCGTGATGCGGGAGGAGGGGAAACACTATGTCTTCCTGGTACGAGCGAATCGCCTGGTGCGTCGACAGGTCGTCCCCGGGATTCGCCAGGGGGATTGGCGGCTGTTGTTACAGGGGGTGGAGCCGGGTGATCAGCTGGTTGCCCGTGATGTGGAAGTGCTCAGCCATGATATCGAGGTCCAGGTCGAGCCTGGCGGGAAAGTGCCTTGATCGATTTTTCCATCCGCAATCCCCTGATGGTCAACCTGATGTTGGTCATTATTCTACTGGCCGGGGTGATCTCCTGGTATGCCATGCCCCAGGAGATGTTTCCCGTGGTGGAGCAGGACAAGGTCAGGATCACCACCCTGTTCGAGGGTGCCGCGCCGGAAGAGATGGAGCGTCAGGTTACCCTGCCCATAGAACAGGAGCTGGATGGTCTGGCCGATATCGACGTTATCAGCTCCACCAGCAGCGAGGGCAGCTCGAGTATTCTCATCGAACTGAAGAGCGGATCCGATGTGGACAATTTCATGCGCAAGGTCCGCACCGCCCTTGATCAGGTGGATGACCTGCCGGAGGAGGCGGAAGAGCCTGAACTGGCACGCCTGGAGACCCGCTTCCCGGTCATATCGGTCAGCCTGTTCGGCACGATCACCCGGGGTGAGTTGTATCGCATCGCCGAAGGCATCAAGGATGAGCTGATTCAACTGCCAGGTGTCGCTTCCGTGGGCACGGCCGGCGATCGGGAGTGGGAGGTCTGGGTTGTTGTCGATCCCCAGGTGATGGCGGCCTTGAGTGTCTCACTCAATGAGATTGGCCATGCATTGCGCAACAACCTGCGCGATCTGCCTGGCGGTACCTTGAAATCCACCGCTGGGGATATTCGCCTGCGGGGTATGGGAGTTCCCCCAGATCCTGATCGGATGGCGGCCATCGTACTGCGTCATGATGAGCAGGGCGGACAGTTGCGTTTGGGGGATCTGGCAGAGGTGCAGTTGCGTCTGGAGGAGGCGCAGACCCTGGGCCGATTCAACGGCAAGCCATCCGTCAACATGACCATCAACAAGACCAGCCAGGCCTCCACCATCGAGGTGGCGAAGTTGGTCCGCGAGTTCATTGAAACCCATACAAAGTCCCTGCCGGCGGGAGTCAGTCTCGGCCTGTTCAACGATCTATCCGTGTATGTCAAAAACCGGCTCGAGACCGTTAAGTCATCGGGGATTGTCGGCCTGGCATTGGTGCTGTTGGCACTCTACCTGATGCTCAATTTCCGCATTGCATTCATTACCGCCCTAGGCATTCCTGTCTCATTCCTAGTGGCTGTGATCACCCTCTACATGCTGGGTTACAGCATCAATATGGTCTCCCTGTTTGCCTTCTTGATCGCGCTTGGCCTGATTGTCGATGATGCCATCATCGTGAATGAGAATATCTACCGCCACCTGGAGATGGGTGAGTCCCCTGCCGGGGCAGCGGCCCTGGGTACAAAGGAGGTCTATTGGCCGGTGGTGGCCTCGACCACCACCACCATAGCCGCCTTTATGCCGATGTTCGCCATCGGCGGTACTATGGGGGCATTCATCGCCGTGATACCGGTGGTGGTCAGCGCATCCCTGGCCGGTTCCTTGCTGGAGGCCTTTGGCGTGCTGCCCTCCCATGCCAAGGAGTTCCTGCGCACCGCCAGGAAGCGCCAGCGCGGGCGTATCGATTGGAGTGCCTTGAATCGTCGATACACTCGTTTGTTGCGTAAATGTCTCGACTATCGTTATCCGGTCACCATGCTGAGCATCGGGGTGTTGAGCATCGCCATCGCATTTGCTGTCACACGGATCCCGTTTCTGCTCTTTAGCCACGTGGATGTGGGACAGTTCTTTGTCAATGTGGAGGCACCCAGCACCTACAGTATCGAGGATACCTCCCGCCTGGCGGATAAGCTTGAAGGGACATTGATGCAGACCCTGGGCGAGGATGAGCTTGAGACACTGTTGAGCAATGTGGGGGTTATGTTTATCGACTTTCATCGGGTGAAAATCGGCAGCCGATATATACAGCTGATCGTCGATCTGAAACAGCAGAAACCGAGTGGCTTCATCGAACGTTGGATATCGCCTGTTGTCAGTTTGAAGTTCTCTTGGGAGGGGAGCCGCGAACGTAGCTCAAAACAAGTGATCGAAGAAGTGCGCGAGGCGCTGCAACAGATACCTGGTATTCAGCGTATGTCCATACTGCGTACCCAGGGAGGACCGGCAGGTGCTGATATTGAGATCGGGGTTGTGGGTGAATCGGTGGATCGTATCAGCAAAACCGCGGAGACGATTCGCACCTTTCTCGGTCGTATACCGGGGGTCTCGGATGCCAGGCAGGATATGGATCCGGGCAAGTTGGAGTATCGCTATCAGTTGAATGAGCGGGGACGGCGTCTGGGACTCACCCAGACAGAGTTGGCGAATGCGGTGCGCACCGGTTTTCTTGGGCTGAAACTGACCCATGTCAGCTGGCGCGACAAACGCATTCCCGTACGTCTGATCTACCATGATGAACTGCGCCACGATGCCGGCGCCCTTGAACGCCTGCCTATCACCCTGGATGATGGACGCACTCTCTACCTGGGCGATGTGGCGGAAATCGTGGAGGCGAGAGGCTACAACAGTATCAATCGGCGCAACCTGCATCGACTGGCCACCATCACCGCGGAAGTCGATCCTAAGATCACCACACCCAACCAGGTGCTGGAACGGATAACGGGTGAATTCAGTCAGCTTCCTGATGGGCAACGTCTTATCTTCCTCGGTGAGAAGAAAAAGGCGCAAGAGTCTATGCTCGGCATGCAGCGTGCGGGGGTGATCGCATTGGCGATTATCTTTTTCATATTGGCCGCGCTATTCAGATCACTGCTTGACCCCCTGGTGGTGATGTTCGCAATCCCATTTGGCGCCATCGGTGTCATCGTGGGTCATGTGTTGTTTGATTTTCATCTGCAGTTCCTATCCCTTATCGGTTTTCTTGCACTGACAGGAATCGTGGTCAACGATTCACTGATCCTGATCGATTTTGCCAAACGTTTGATACGAGAAGGATGGGAGCGTAAAGATGCCTTGGTGGAGGCGGGACGGGTACGTATCAGACCTATCCTGTTGACCAGTGCGACAACCTTTCTTGGTATCTCTCCAATCATCTTTTTCGCCACTGGGCAGACGGCATTCCTATCACCGATGGCGGTCAGTCTCGGCTTTGGTTTATTGTTTGCGACGGTATTGATACTACTCGCACTGCCCTGTTTCTATCTGATTGCGGATGATATGAGGTTGCGTGTCACTTCCCGTTTCGGCGCCGGGGATGAGAATGCTGTCTTGGCGACAGATAGTTAATTTCGTTTAAACGGCATCTGGTACAATCACCTTGTTACGGTGCGGCAAGCCGCACCCTACGCAATTATGAGCGGTTAGCATTATAAGTAGGGTGCGGCTTGCCGTACCGGAGAAGCATATAGCGATGCCACAACGCATTGAACAATTGAAAACCTGGCTGACGTCACTGCCGGAACTCTCCGATTATTCATTCGCACCTGCATCCAACGATGCGAGTTTTCGGCGCTATTTTCGCATAAGCGAAAACGGAAAAAGCTACATCGCCATGGATGCCCCTCCGGAGAGAGAGGATTCAAAACCCTTCGTTCAGGTGGCAGAGGCATTCGAGTCAATCGGTTTGAACGTTCCGCATATCTATGCGCGGGATCTTACCCAGGGATTCATGCTGCTCGAGGATCTTGGCACTGAGCTCTATCTTGATCACCTGACGACAGAGACAGTGGACAGGCTCTATGGTGATGCCTTGGGTGCCCTGGCCACACTCCAGGCGTGTGGACCGATGCAACGGCTACCGGTCTATGATCGCACCCTGTTGATGCAGGAGATGGCGCTGTTTCGCGATTGGTTGTTGTTGCAGGAGTTGGGTCTCTCCCTAAGTGATGAAGAACGTTCGATGTTGGATCGGGTATTCGAACTACTGGCGGATCGTGCCCTGGATCAGCCACAGGTCTGCGTACATCGTGACTACCATTCCCGTAATCTGATGGTAACCGCTAGCCACAATCCGGGCATTCTCGATTTTCAGGATGCCGTATTGGGACCGGTGACCTACGATCTGGTGTCGTTGCTGCGTGACTGTTATATCGGCTGGCCTGAGCAACGGGTACGCGACTGGGCCATGGGATATTATGAACTGGCGGTTCAGTCCGGTATTTTGCGCAGCGAACATGAAGCAGGGTTTCTGACCTGGTTCGATCTGATGGGGGTGCAGCGACATCTCAAAGCGAGCGGGATCTTCGCCCGATTGCACCATCGTGACGGCAAATCCGGCTATTTGAAGGATATTCCAAGGACACTTGATTACATCACTCGGTTGAACACTGGCCTTGCACCTTTGCAGGCGCTTGGGGAGTTTATCCGAACGCGGGTTTCACCCTGTCTTGATCTGGGGTGAAAACCCACGGGTTGGTCTATCAATCAGATAATTCATGCCAGTTTCTTATGTCAGCTGTTACAAGCCCGATCTAATCTACTGATTTTCTGTGATTTGACAGTATGTTGCAGCAGTTGTTGTTGCTGTGCTTTTTGTCCAGAAAAATATCGCAACAATACCTGAGTAGCATCCTAAGGTATTCCTCAATAACAACCTAGAAAGTATTTAGATAGTAATCATAACTCTTTGATGTTATTTTTTTTGACTCTGGGATATTTGTTGGTGTGGCAATTTTACAACACCATTAAATTCTGTGTCTTTTTTGCAAAGAAACGCTTGCATTTTGCCACACTGTTGGCTAATATTCGCATCGTAGTCAATTTTCTACCCATCAATTCTCGGAGTTAACTCAATGAAAAAAGTACTCTCTCTGGCAATTGCAGCTGCACTGGTGGCTCCTGCCGCAGTCATGGCTGATGCCACCCTGTTTGGTAAAGCGCACTTCATCATCGAAAATGTTGATGATGGCGACTCAGATGTCTGGGGTGTGGACAGCATCCATTCTCGCGTTGGTGTGAAAGGCAGCGAAGACCTGGGTGGTGGACTGAAAGCTGTTTATCACTTCGAATTCAAAGTAAACCAGGATTCCGGCTCCGGCCTTGGCGATCGTAACCAGTTCATCGGTCTGGCCGGTGGCTTCGGTACCGCTCTGTTGGGCCGTCACGACACCCCGCTGAAGATGGCGCAGGGCAAATTCGACGAGTTCGGTGATCTGCCGAACGGTGACATGGCTTCCGTTATTCCTGGCGAAGACCGTGTTGACAACGTTATCGCCTACGTTTCACCTGCCATGGGCGGCCTGACCTTCGTCGGCGCGCTGGTCTCTGGTGAGTTGGGTGACGGTGCCGGTGGCGAGCTCGACGGTCCTGCCGATCACATCTCTATCGCTGGTCTCTACAGCAACGGTCCTATCTTCGCATCCCTGGCCTACAACAGCTATGATCTCGGAATCGTTGCCGATGCCGATCCTTCACTGCTGCGCGGTACTCTGATCTGGAACGGTGGCATGTGGCAGGCAGGCGTTATGTACGCCGCTATGGATACCGATGACCTGTTGAGCCTGGATGATTCCGATGCAGTTGGCGTTAGCGGTCATGTCAAAGTGGGTGCTGGCAAGATCAAGGGTCAGTACCTGGTTGGTGATTCCCCAACCCTCAGCGCTGGCGCTCTGGGCTTCTCACCTGGCGTGAAAATCTCCGGCGGTGACAACGAAGTTACTCAGTTCAGCGTTGGTTACGAGCATGGCTTGAGCAAGCGCACCAAGGCCCACGTTGGTTTCACCTCTTATGAAGAGGACGAGACCGATGTTGAAGAAGATGCATTCTTCGCTGGTCTGATCCACAGCTTCTAATAGCTCTTAAGACTATTTCAAGCTAGAAACGGGGCCTTCGGGCCCCGTTTCTGTTTCTCCCTCCACTACTACTTCTATTCCGCTTCTCCCGCTGCTCCATTCAGTCGCTCTTCCTGCAGCTGCTGATATCTCGTCAGCGTGCAAATCCCAGCCAATAACCATCAATAAAGACGCCAATCAAAGAGTATGAAAAGGCATGCAATCAGATAGATGATCCAGAAGAAAAAGGCATAGGGTCCAGGGTGGTTGTCGGATTTGAAGTCTTTGGCGAAGTACTCCGGAAAGCCAAAGCCGGAAAAGAAGGCAATGATCCGATAGAAAAGAATCGGTAGCAGAAATATCAATAGGATGAGGTTGACTGGCAGGGCGTCTTGGATACCGTCTCTGATGGATGTGTAGAGAGCCACACAGGTGAAAATGGCTATAGCAACCAGTTTGTGGGTTTCCAAGTCTGCTCCCTAAGGATCTATTGCCAAGCAAATTGCCGAGTGTGATTTCATCGCTGTTGCCATGATGCTCACTTTTTTATCCAAGATAATCAAGTGGATATACTCCAATATGGCGGGTGACTAAGTTGTCGTATTGCATGCGTTGGCTTTCGAAGGGTTGCGGTAGAAAAAGAAATTTCTACAAAAGTGTCGACATATTGAAAATAATTGTCTATAAAATAGGATCTAATAGCAATTATTAACAAATAGTGTCGACACTTACCCGAGTCAGACAACATCAGAGGAGCTACCCAACATGTCAAGATATGCCGAGATCTATCAGCACTCTTTGAACGACCCCGAAATATTTTGGGGAACAGTCGCCAAGGAACTTCATTGGCATAAGGGTTGGGACCAGGTACTCGACGAGTCGGCCAAACCTTCGCCACGTTGGTTCAAGGGTGGCATGTTCAATACCTGTTACAACGCCCTGGATCGGCATATTGAGGCGGGTCATGGGGATCGTCTGGCGCTGATCTACGACAGCCCGGTGACCGAACAGAAGCGCAGCTACAGTTATAGCGAGCTACGGGATACGGTTGCCCGCTTGGCTGGCGTGATTGCGGCCCATGGGGTGGGCAAGGGCGATCGGGTCATCATCTACATGCCGATGATACCCGAGGCGGCCATCGCCATGCTGGCCTGTGCCCGCATCGGTGCCATCCACTCTGTGGTTTTCGGTGGTTTTGCGGCAAATGAGTTGGCCACCCGTATCGATGACAGTCAGCCCAAGATGGTCCTATCCGCCTCCTGTGGCATCGAACCCAGTCGTCTGGTTGCCTACAAGCCCCTGCTGGATGAGGCGATTGAAATCGCCCAGCATAAACCCGCCAAGTGCATCATCAAACAGCGCCCTCAACTGACCGCAGAGCTGCAGGATGGCCGGGACCATGACTGGGACCAGGCTCTGGCCCAGGCCGAACCTGTCGACTGTGTGCCTGTAGAGGCCACCGACCCGCTCTATATTCTCTATACATCGGGCACCACCGGACAGCCCAAGGGTGTGGTGCGTGACAATGGAGGGCATGCCGCCGCGCTGCTTTGGTCCATGAAGAATATCTACAACGTGGAGGCGGGTGATGTCTACTGGGCGGCATCCGACGTGGGCTGGGTGGTTGGCCACAGCTACATCGTCTACGGTCCGCTGCTGGCGGGATGTACCACAGTGCTGTATGAGGGCAAGCCGGTGGGCACCCCCGATCCAGGCGCCTTTTGGCGCGTGATCAGCGAATATGGCGTCAAGGTTTTGTTCACCGCACCTACCGCATTCCGTGCCATCAAGAAAGAGGATCCTCAAGGCGCCTATATGTCCAAGTATGACATCAGTTGCATGGATACCCTTTTTCTCGCGGGGGAACGTTGTGACCCGGACACATTGCACTGGGCAGAGACTATGTTGCAAAAGCCGGTAATCGATCATTGGTGGCAGACCGAAACCGGTTGGGCGATCGCCGCCAACCCCATGGGTGTCGAACCGTTATCGGTGAAAGCCGGCTCGCCAACGGTATCCATGGTTGGCTATGACGTGCGAGTGCTCGATGATCAGGGTGATGAAAAAGCCGCCGGTGAAATGGGTGATATCGTGATCAAACAGCCGCTACCCCCATCCTGTCTGCCAACCCTATGGAATAATGAACAGCGATTCGTCGACTCCTACCTGAGTGCCCAT
This sequence comes from gamma proteobacterium symbiont of Ctena orbiculata, assembly GCA_003094555.1. Taxonomy (GTDB): domain Bacteria; phylum Pseudomonadota; class Gammaproteobacteria; order Chromatiales; family Chromatiaceae; genus Thiodiazotropha. The sequence goes on along the minus strand of NATW01000077.1, from coordinate 47 downwards.
CCCGGCTACTATGTGACGGGTGATGCGGGCTACAAGGATGAAGATGG
>NATW01000076.1 GCA_003094555.1 gamma proteobacterium symbiont of Ctena orbiculata | reverse complement strand
GATTTTCGGCTCGATCTCCTGCAGATAATCGGCACTGTCGACCTTAAAGGCTACGAAGTCCAGGCCCGCACTCTCCGCGGGTCGCAACACCACACTATGGTGGTCGAACTCGTCCCACCCCTTGAGATATACCCGACCATCAGACTCCTCGCTGACCACATCGAGGCCGAGTATGCTTTGGTAGTGATTGAGTGCCTCAGCCATCTCAAGCACACGAATCTGAATCAATCCCGGACGGAGTACGCCTTTGAATGCCATGTTGAAAATCCTCTCTTACTTTGTGAATGTCGATTGAGTTATTGGCCCGTGATGAGGCCACAGCATTCGACAGCGGTAAGCCCCTTTCCCCCTATCGAATCGCTCCCGCTTGTGTCGATCCTGTTGTGACACAGTCGGGTTGATCGGCTGCCTTGGGCCAACACAGCGGAAAGGCAGACCTTAGGAGGCTAAGAGCAGAATGCATGCCAAGGCATATGAAAATGACCTAAAAGCGCTAAGAGATCGTCGCGAGAGAGAGCGGAACAATCCAGAAAAGTGATCATATAAATATTTTTTCTTATTATTTGATTCACTGCATAAGGGAATACCCTGGCATATTGTCGTTATAAATTATAATATCGATATATTATATTTTGATCGTTTTTTATTAGTGCTATTTGTTGAAAGCCGACTATACTGACTAAAATTTCTTACCAAATAATCACATAATGATTATATGGTTGTTTATTAGCCTAACCATATGATCAACAGTATCTGCTGATCCCAACCACAGAGATGCCCCATGACCATCCATATCGATGTGAGCACACAGTTCAATCTTCCCCCCGAACTGAATCTCTCCCTTGAGGAAGGCAGGATACTGCTCAGTGACCAGCGTATGATCATGCTCCACATCGGCGCCATGGGTTCTCTGCGCAAGGAATTGATCGAAACCCTGGGTATCGAGCGTGCCAGGGGGCTGCTTACCCGGCTGGGTTATGCCTCGGGTACCCGCGACGCCAAGCTCTCCCGCAAACTGATGCCCGACGCCTCGGACGAAGAGCTGATGATGATGGGGCCAAAGCTGCATATGCTGGAGGGGATAGTCAAGGTCTCACCCATCAAGATCGATGTCGACATCGCCAACGGAAAATATTTCGGCGACCTGATCTGGGAGCACTCCTACGAGGCGGACGTACATATCGAGCAGTTCGGGGTCCACACCGAGTCGGTCTGCTGGACCCAGATCGGCTACGCCACTGGCTATACCAGTGAGATCGTCGGACGCTTCATACTCTATCGGGAACCGGAGTGTTGCGGCATGGGCGATCGCCACTGCCGGAATGTGGGGAAACCGATCGAGGAGTGGGACGGTAACGTGGAGGAGGATCTCAAGTATTTCAATCCCGATCATATCGCCGACCAACTCCTGAAACTCCAGGAGGAGGTCGCCCATCTGCGCTACTCACTGGATGAAGAGACGGCACCCGGCGACATGGTAGGCAGCACCCCACCCTTTCTTAAAACCTGCGAGATGCTGAAGAAGGCCGGGGAGAGTAATGTCACGGTACTGCTGCTTGGCGAGACTGGTGTGGGCAAGGAGATGTTCGCCCGTGCGCTGCATGGTATAAGCTCCCGTGCCAACCGAAACTTTATCGCCATCAACTGCTCTGCGATTCCCGAGGCATTGATCGAATCTGAACTTTTCGGTGTGGAAAAAGGTGCCTATACAGGCGCCCAACACTCCCGGCCGGGACGCTTCGAACGCGCCCATGGCGGCACCCTGTTCCTGGACGAGGTTGGTGAGCTCTCGCCGGCTGCCCAGGCAAAATTGCTGCGGGTTCTGCAGGAGGGTGAATTCGAGCGTATCGGCGACAGCCGTACCCGCAAGGTGAATGTGAGGGTGGTGGCGGCAACCAATGTGGATCTGCAACAGGCAGTGGACGATGGTAAGTTTCGTGCCGATCTCTACTACCGCCTGAATATTTTCCCCATCCTGATCCCCTCGTTGCGGGAGCGGGAGGACGACATCCCCGCCCTGGTCAACCGATTCCTCGAGAAGTTCACCGCACTGCATGGTAAACGCATCACCGGGATTACCGAGCGTGCGCTCATCGCATTGAAGAATTACGCCTGGCCGGGCAACATCCGCGAACTTGAGAACATGATAGAACGCGGGGTGATCATCGCCGCCAATGACACCCAGATCGACGTCCCCAATCTCTTCCCCAGCCTAAATATCGAGCAGCCTCCTGTGGTCCCGAAACTGAGCGGCCAGATCGTGGAGGGGGTTGCGCCGCAACCCTCTCATTCATCCTTCGACCGGATAGTCGATCAGCTACTCGACCAGGACATACCCCTGGCCGAGCTTGAAAACCGGCTTCTCGACAGGGCGATGAACCGGGCCAAGGGAAACCTCAGCTTTGCCGGCCGTATGCTCGGCCTCACCCGGCCTCAGATGGCCTATCGTTTGAAGAAGTACGCTGCCCGATAAGTTGTAGAGCCTTTAGCCCCCCAGTACAAGTTCATAGGCACAACGCAACAACTGCAGCTCAATCTCGGGCAATCCCCGTGCCTGGGTCAGATCGATAAAACCGGCACCGTTTTTTTCGGCCTCTGCGAAAGGCGGGTCCACCGTTGTGATCGCCGCAAGTATGACTTGGATGGTCTGCCCGGGAACCTCGACCGTATGTCGATACTCTCCTTCCGCCTTCAAACAGCCAGCAGGAAAATCCAAGCGCCGCTCAGCATCCTGCAAAATCGACGCAGGAAACGCGTGCGGGCACTGGTGGCCTGCTTGTGATAGAGAATGACGCGGTAATCCATTTTTTATTCGGGCATTGCCAACAATCTGGCCTCCGCCTTGATATTGTCTCCCTTGCCCCAGGCGTTGACCGCCTCCACAAACCAGCCACTCTGCTTGGGATGGGGACGCACCACATCCTGCTCCACGAAGAAGCTGCCATCCGCATGGAACAACAGGGTGCCGAGTTTCATGCCCTGCTCACTCAGCCAGTCTCCGACCAGGCTGTATTCACAGGTTGCGGGATCGCGTTCCAGGCGATAGCTAGCCTCATGGGGACGTTTCAGGGAGATCTCTTGCGTGCCGAACCCCAGTCTCATGACCTCTTGATAGAGATGATCAAAGATCCGGTCCGCCAGGACCTCGATTTTGTAAAAGCGCACGGCGACAGACTCATCCATCTGGGTTCTCCTCATGATGCAGATGGATGGAGGCTAACATCCACTCATCCCCAAAACTCTTTGGAGACTTGCAGGCGTTCTACTGGCTGATCATTCTGCAGGTGTTCGTCAAAGATGGCCGCCACATCGGCCTTATCGATGCCACCGTACATGACTCCTTCGGGATATACCAGCACCGATGGCCCCTCGCTGCAGGGACCGAGACATCCGGTGGTGGTCACCTGCACCTTGTCGAAGAGCTGACGCTCCTGCAGATGCCAGTAGAACTCCTCCGCTACCTCGGTACATCTCTTCTGGCTGCAGGAGGGACGCGGATGACCCGGTGGACGATTCTGCACACAAACGAATACATGCTTCTGCGGTTTTGGCATAACTGGACTCCTGCTCAGGCCGCGGCGGTCTGGGGCTCGTGGGTGAAACACTTCTTCGGACAGATGCGGGCACAGGAGCCGCAGCCGATGCAATCCATGGCGTCCTTGAGACTCATGACCATGGCGGTGTCATCGGAGAAACCGTCATCATCGTCATCGCCATACATGTCGTCATCATCGTAATCGTCATCATCGGCCAACAATCCCTCGACCTCATCCCGATCGATCAGGTCGAAGACCTTACGCGGGCAGACCTTGAAACAGCGGCCGCATCCGATGCAGTTCTGCTGATTGATCTCCATTACGAAGGCCGGCGTATAGGCCTCACCGCCCCGGGTTAATCCTGTAATCATCGTCATTGCTATTACCTCAACTCGCTTCGGTTTCAGCCGCTTTGCAGGCAGCATCCGCCTCCGCCCATGCCACACAGGCGTCATAGGTCGCCTGGGCCATGGCCGGAATCTCTTCATAGGCTGCCGGCAGGCGATCCTCGACCAGATCATGCAGCTCACCCGCCTTCTCTGTTGCAATACGCTTGGCGCGCTTGGCTGCCTTGTTCAAGGCCTTCAACTCTTCAGGGCTCATCAAGGACACCTCCTTACATACCCGCCACTTTCGGGTATTGGCCAATAATCTCCAGGGCCACCGAAAGCAGTTTGTCCGCCTCGTCCTTCATCTTTGAAAGACTCGGGAATCCAAAACGATGCACATCACGCAGGGTCCTATCCATTACCACAAGTTTGCCGACAGTGATGAGTGAGCGACCAAACCCCTCGTGAGTCAGGTTCATCATGGGTACTGCCATCAATCCACACTCTTTCTCAATCATTGCGGAGATTGCGTTATAGAAAGCCTTGACCCGTGCCATGGTGATCTCATCCGGATCACCGATCACCGGAATATCCCGCTTCTTCTCCTTGGTGAGAACAAAGGGTTCGAGGATCTTGCTCACCGGCCAGTTGTCGTATGTGCCATAGGTATCGATGGCACGCATCTGTCTTACCATCTCTTTGGCGAAATCCGTTTCCAGGACCGGATCGTCCTCTAACACGTCCGCGACTGCTTCACTCATTGCTCTAACTCCTAGTTAATGTCGGTAACTCAAGCCGCTGACAGTCACCCGCCACAACCTTCAACAGTCGAGGTTTATAGCGTTGCGACGACCACCCACGGGTTACCCGATAGACTATAAAAAAACCGCAAGCCAACCCGCACAGGGCCAGCAAACTCAACCAAATCGTTGCCAAACCGATGCCATCACCCAGCGCCGTAAAACCCAACATCAATAACAACGGCACCAGGTAGGCCATCACAGAAGCCCGCACCAGCAGTACATCGGGTATACCTATCAAGACTTGGTCCCCCGGCTTGGCACCGAGACTGTTCACCATCACCAGACGATTACGTTTCACACCAAAGAGCTTGGCGACAACAGATGTCGTGCAGCTGCTGCTGGTGCTGCAGTGGTTACAGCCACTGCGGCTCTCGGTCTCCGCCAGCAGCATGCCATCCTTCACATCGATGACCCGTGCGGTCTCTTCGAGCATTGTGGTGCTTTCGCTCATACAATCTGTCATCTTTGCATCCATTGATCACTTATCAACCTATTTGGTGGGGCAGGGCCCCACCGAACACCCTTCTGCCATCATTTGCTGACTCACTCTTCCCAGCCATCCACTTCCATCTGGTCGAAGCGCGAAGGATCGGCGGGCATTGCATTCTGGATCGCCCGAGCCAGCCAACTGCCAGGGCCCTGCCTCAGCTCATCCTGCAAGGTAAGCAGCAGATGGCTGATCGCTGCCCCCGGTGAAATCTTTACCGGTTGTATACCCTCGGCCTTCAATTGATTGATGGCAGAGGCTCCAACCGCCTGGCTGTAGACAGCGATGCAGCCGTCCAGGGCTTTTATCTTTGCCGCCAGCTTATCCTCATTACCATCCATATCGAGCTTGCCGAACTCCATCGCCTCGACCAGGCAGATCTTCTCTTGATCGAAGGCATAGATGGCAAAGGACTGGGCAGCGCCGAAGTGCTGATCCACATGTTTCATGTCACTGGTGGCAAAGGCCACCTTGAGCGCGGTCGACATCCACCGATCCTCAGTGTTGCAGCCCACCAGCTGCAGTCGTCTCGTCAGGCTCATGGGCCACCTCCCGGTATTCCGGTTTCTGTGCAAGCAGAGAGCGATAGGGATGAATCTCACCCTTCTCCAGGTTCAGCATGATGTTGGCCAGGTCGAACAGGGTCTGGCGTGTACCCCGGTAGCCGATCCAGGTCTTCTGATAACCACCCAGGGTGTCGTACTGGGGAAAGCCGGCGCGCAGGAGTGGGATACCCAGGCGCTCGGCGCTCTCGACACCGTGGGAGTTGGCGATCAATATCTCGGCACCATTGGCTTCCGCAATTTTTTCAAGATCCTCAAGATCACCGATCTTCACCTGTTCCACCGCGCAGTTCTGCAGCACCGGCGCATTAACCGGAGAAACGGCCGCCACCGTCTCCGCCCCCACACCCGCAAGCAGCTGAGAAAAACCGTTCAACAGATCGGGATCGGCGGCCAGGGCAAAGCGACCCATACCCAGCATGAAGTGGGTATCGAGCATGGCATCCTGCAGTTGGGCCCGTTGGCGCTCCAGCTTTGCCGGCACCGGCTCGCCGGAGATCTGATGCAGGGTTTGAATGAATGAATCGATAGCCTCGAGCCCCATCAGATGATCGAAGCGATAATCGGGCACGCCGCTCAGCTCCTTCAACACATCTGCCGATTTATTCATCGATTGACCGATAACCAGCGAGGCAATCCCGTCACCCAGGGTCAACAGCTCGGAAACCGGAGTACCGCCAATGGTCAGTGGCGAGAAATCCCCTTCACCCAGATGTCCGTCGAGGGAGTCCGACAGATCGGGAATCACCACCGGACGCAGACCGAAGGCCTCGACAATCTCTTTCAACTCTTCCAGGTCGCCGGGGGTCAAACAGGAGCCGACCAGGATATTGACCTGGCGGCGACGGCGTCCCGGCTGGGTACCCGCATCGTCCGTTGCAGGCACAATGGTGCGAATGATCGCCTCCACCGCCTTGGCGAATCCGGTCTCGAGACAGCCGGAGTAGTCGGGGGTGGCGACAGGTACGACGGGGATCCCATCGAACTCCGGATACTTCTGGCGAAATATCTTTACCGCCATGCGCACATCACTGCCCTGGGTCTCGGAGAGCCCGGTTGTGGGCACGCCCAACAGCGACGGTTGATTCTTGCCGGCGATGGTCTTCAGTCCCTCAACCACGCTATCTTCGGAACCCATGACAGTGGTCACCTGGTCCATGGCAGTGGTCTGCAGGGGAATCGGCTCACGGAAGTGACGCACGAAAAAGACCTTGCCGAAGGCAGTGCAACCCTGAGAGCCGTGCAACATGGGAATCGCCCGGTGAAAACCGAGAAACGCCAGTGCCGCGCCGATGGTCTGGCTCGCCTTCAGCGGGCTGACGGAGAGGGCCTTGTTGCGTTTGATGATTTCGGTCATTGGCTCGCCTCCGCTTGAATGGCAGCACTCGCCCAGGGCGCCGGAGTCCTGACCTGCTGCCAGATCGGACTCTCGATGGTCAATACCAACTGGCGCGCCAACTCGATCATGCCGGTATAGCCGGCGTAGCCGAACTCACGCTCCTGGTTGATATCGAGAAAGGGGATACGCGCCTTGAGGGCGGTGTACATATTGCGCCCGCCGGCGATCAGCACATCCACGTTGCGCTTGCGCACCATGTCGATCAGCGCCCGAGGATTACCATCCTCCAGCATGACCGCCTCTTCTCCCATCAATTCGCGGATGCGGGCCTTGTCCTCTTCGGTGGACTTCTTGGTGCCGGTGGCCACCACCTCCATACCGAGATCCTGTAGCGCTGCGATCACCGACCAGGACTTCACCCCACCGGTGTAGAGCAGTACCCTGCGACCCCGCAATTTCTCGCGCCAGGGCTCCAGGGCCTGGTCGATCCTTGTCTCTTCGCGGGCGATCAGGGCCTCGGTGCGTTGAGTCAGGTCATCATCATCGATCAGGCAGGCAAAATCCCGCAGGGCCTGGGAGACATCCCTGACACCATAAAAGCTACCTTCGAACCAGGGGGTGCCGAAGGCATCCTGCAGCTTTCTCGCCACGTTGATCATCGCCTTGGAGCAGACCATCATGTTGGCTTTGGAGCGGTGCATGGTCTGCACCTCGCGGAAGCGGGCATCACCGGAGAGGGTGCAGAGCACCCGCAGACCGAGCTCATCCAGCAGCGGCAGTACATGCCAGAGCTCACCTGCGATGTTGTACTCACCCACCAGGGTGATGTCGTGAATCCTGTGCCCCATCTCTTTCGCCGCTTCGGGCAGGGGATCGGGCTCCCGGGTGCCGACGACATACTTCACCATCGCCTCGCCGGCGATGCGGTTACCCAGGTTCTTGGTGCCATAAAACCCGGCGGCATCCACCGGCACCACGGCTGTCCCCCAACGCGACTCGGCCGCCTTGCAGACTGCCTCCACGTCATCACCGATCAGTGCGGGGACACAGGTGTTGTAGACGAAGACCGCAGCGGGCTTGTAGTTGTCGATGGCCTGCTTGATGGAGTGAAAGAGACGCTTCTCACCACGCCCCATGATCACATCCTGCTCGGTAAGGTCGGTGGTCATGCCGATGCGAAACAGCCGCGACCCGCTGGACCGGGTGCCCCGGTTATCCCAGGAACTGCCTGCACAGGCGATCGATCCGTGGACGATATGGGCCACGTCGGCGATCGGCAACAGCGCGATCTGCGCCCCGTCAAAGGCACACCCCCCGGCGGTTGCGCCGGGCTTTGGCTTGGCACAGCCGGACTTCGACTTTTTATTGTGGGCACAGGCCGGCTCATCGAGCAGGGCGGCGATATCTTTCTGTTTCATGCTGCGGCTATGACTCCCAGGTAATGGATAGAGTCTTTTATGCAAGCCACATGCCACTAATTAGAAAGTTGTTTTCATTGAACTTTTTAAGGTTATTGTCGTGTAGTAAACACGACAAACCCTACACCGCACCCCAACCTTCGCGCACCTCGTCGGTGGCCATTTGGTAGAGCTCATCCAGAGTGACCTTGGGGTACTTCGGCTGGTAGTCCTTCAGCTCATCATGGAGGGTAAGGATCTTGTCGGGGGCTGACTGTCCCTTGAAGTCGCTCTTCTCAAGACCCAGTTCATCAATCACCTCGTTCCATGGTACCCCCTGGCTCATGGGAATAAGCACGATCTCAATCCCGTCGACCTCCACAACGGCGGAACTTTCAAGATTGACCACATAGATCACTGCCTTCATCTGCGGCGAGAAATCGGCCTGGTACTTCTGCAGGAAGGTATCGAAAAAATCGAGCTTATCGATGGCGCCCACTACCAGCTTCAGCTTCTCGTCGGCCAGCAGAGCGACACCCCGCACCACCTCTTCCGGTGGTTTGGCATGACCCTTGGCATCCGCCACTTCACCTTCCACCAGCACCAGCTCACCGCGAAAACCGGAGTGGCCTTGCGTGCTGCAAGCCTCAAGAAAATTGACATTAAAAAGCTGAGCGCTCTCTTTGTATTGTTGTAACAACATCACAACCTCGATCTTTATAATCAAATTCACACGATCGAGGCAATTCCCGTTCCAATACTCCTATAACCTAACAAGCACCATGATATCAATATGTTGTGCCAACAAAACAAACAACGCAGAGAATCTTTGTCCACTCTCTGACAATAACAAGCGTAGCAATGCCGACATTGTTGAGAGGGTAAAACGAAGGTTTAAGATTTTAAACTTGAGGGTTACATCAGAGAATATGAGGTATCAGTTGGCTGCATTCAACCGTTAAGCAACGGTAGACAACATTGCACAGGTACCAGGTTGAAGATGATAGTGGTCCTTTCCGTTTGGAGCAATACTCAATCCTGAAGGATTGACTTTTAAACGCAGACCATCAACCAGGACACGCCACTCACCGTCAGGTAGTGCAAAGTCGACTCCACTATGACTGCCATTAAGCAAAACAACTAAAGAGTGTCTCGCTCTGTTCCACAGCCTATATCTCCTTGGAGGCCGGATAATATAGGCAATGGCATTGACATTGTCATGGTGTGGATAACCCGTGGGATAAATCCAGTCGATATCCCATCTGCTGCTCTTGTGGTCATTTACCTTCAGATGACCCTTATAGAGAAAATGACTCAGCCGCGTCCGCAGGGCCACAAGCTGGCTAACAGCTTCAACAAGATCACTGTGTTGAATTGCATTAGCCCAATCGAGCTGATTCAGATCGGGACGATCATAACTGTTGTCATGTCCGTGTTTTGTATAAAGGAATTCACTGCCCTCTCCCATCATCGGGATACCCTGAGAAGTCAGTAGGAGAAATAGGCCCAGAAAGACTCTATGTTTGTCACCGCCAACCAGATCGGCCAGGGTCCTTCCATCGTGACACGAAATGTAGTTGATGCTTTGCTGGGGCCGCAATGCCCACCCACCGTCCTTAATATGACTGCCGACAATAGCCCTCATCACCCGATCCCTATTAAGGTAGTCACCATAACCTTGGATGAAGTTTCGTGCTGGCTCTCGAAAATCATCATTCCAGATGGCCCAGCGAGTATGAGCGAACTCCTTGCTCATATCCTGTTTTCCCCATTGACTGCCTCCCAAGGCCCATGGTTCAGCGATGAGGTAAACCCTCTTTGGCAGACGCTTGGCAATTTCAATCATTGTTTTTTTGTCATGCAAGGCCCCAAGATCAAACCTGAATCCATCGAACCTATAGACCTTGACTAGGTTTTGCAGCGTTTCGATAATTGTCTTGCGAATGTGACTGTTTTCAGTTTTGACAGTTGCCCCACAGCCTGAACCATTACAATAACCACCTTCATTCAGCTTACGATAAACGACATTTTCACCCCACGCCTTAACCCAAAGCTCGGCACCATGGTTGAATACCACATCAAGAATAACCGGCACCCCCCTTCCGTGAAGCGTGTCTATCAATTCCATCACTTCACTATTGACGTTCTCTTTATCGACGGCAAAGTCGCTGCGCATTGCACTATAGGAGACTGAATAATATCCCCAATCCCCCCCCAGTTCTTTATCGCTGTAATGTAGCGGAAGAAACTCAATCGCAACCTTCATATGTTGAATATGGTCAAGCAGAACTTTTGATGATGCCCCCAAATAGGTGCCTCGGTATATCTCTTTATCAACAGTTGCGCTGGAATGTCGACTGAGTGCCGGCAGATGGGACTCATAGATCACGATTTTCTCTATAGGGGGTGTACGAAAATTCTTGTTTTGATGTTGATAACTTAACAATTGAAAGAATGATCTGTACTTGCCATTTTCCAGCGCTATTCTCTGCGCCATCGGATCAGCAACTTTGCGAACCCTTTGTCCCATACCTACCCGATAGTGGTAGGAACGATTATTTAACTGATGTTTAGGAATATCGGGTATTACCGTCCAATTACCATAAGCATCAGGCTTCATTGACCAACTTTTATCATAATTATCAATGACTAGAGATATTTCATCTGCATTGGGACTATAAAATGAAAATTTATTTTTGTTTTGCGAGAACAACCGTACCATTTAAATAGCTCACTGAAGATTCTTCAATTATTCGAACGACGAAGAGTTATTCCTATCCCACAAGTTCTGGTGGTCTGATTTCATTCGCGGGAATAATAACACAACCTCATAGCTACAAATCCTGCAATGCTATCTTACTAAATTATATAATTTTTCTTATATACCAGTGCTAAATTTAGCTTGAGCAACCAAGTACAACGAGCTGTAAATTTCGGGTATTGAAAGCAATGAATTTCCATCTTCCTGAGGTAAAGATGCCGATCATGATGTGCTAGCAAACATCCTAAAAAATTGTCTCTTCAGTAACACTCTTGCAATAATAAGAATGCAAAATCCAGCTCTATTATGACTATTGAATATATGCTTAGCGTTAATAACAACTTAAAGACCTTGTCATCACTTGACAATGATCTAATCCGTGTCCAGGAAGCCCGGCACCACGATCCCTTCAGTGTGCTTGGTCGACATGGGAATGATACAGAGACAGTCATTCGTGTATTCAACCCACAAGCGAATGAAGTCATTCTGGCTGATAACGGTGCAATCTTTCAGCGCATCCCGCAAACTGATTTTTTCGAGTGGCGCGGTGATAGCGACTCGTTACCTGAACATTACCGTTTGATATGGCGTGACCACACCAACAGGGAGCATATAGGCCACGATCCCTATAACTTCGCGGTGCAACTCTCAGACTTCGATCTGCATCTCTTCAGCGAAGGTCGACATCGTCATGCCTACAGGTTTCTAGGTGCTCACGATTATCAAATCGATGGCATATCAGGCATTCTTTTCTCTGTTTGGGCACCAAATGCCGAACGTGTCAGTGTCATGGGTGACTTCAATGAGTGGGACGGCCGGCGTCACCCGATGCGCGTCCATGACAGTGGGATCTGGGAACTCTTCATTCCTGATCTGCAATCAAATCACCACTACAAATTCGAAATTCGCAACCGCCATACCGGCGGCATACAATTGAAGGCCGATCCCTACGGCAAACTGCATGAATTGCGCCCCAACACAGCATCGATTATTTCGAAACCGGATCATTACGAGTGGGAGGATCAAAGCTGGATAAAGCAGAGGGCTGAATCTGACTGGCAGAGCAATCCAATGTGCATCTACGAGGTGCATTTAAACTCCTGGCGGCGAGATATGGAGGGAGAGTTCTTGAACTACCGGGAGATAGCTCACCAACTTGTCGATTACGTATTGGATATGGGATTCACTCATATCGAACTGCTACCTATCACAGAACACCCCTTCGATCTATCCTGGGGATATCAGGCGACCGGCTATTTTTCACCTACCAGCCGATTTGGCAGCCCCGATGACTTCCGTTATTTTATTGACCATTGTCACCGTAATGGCATCGGCGTATTGCTGGATTGGGTTCCAGCCCACTTTCCGAAAGATGCCCATGGGCTTGCACGCTTTGATGGCACACCTTTGTATGAGCATGAAGATCCCCGCTTGGGCGAGCACCTTGACTGGTCAACATTAATCTATAACTTCGGGCGTAACGAGGTTAAGTCGTTTCTCATTTCCAGTGCCATCTACTGGCTACAGGAGATGCACATCGATGGACTCAGGGTTGATGCCGTGGCCTCGATGCTCTACCTGGACTATTCGCGCAACGAGAACGAATGGATACCGAATAAATATGGCGGTCGCGAAAACCTTGAAGCGATAGATTTTCTTCGCGAGCTGAATATCGCAGTACACGAAGAGTGCCCCGGAATCCTCATGATCGCCGAAGAATCCACCTCCTGGCCCCAGGTAAGCCGTCCTACCTATCTGGGTGGCCTGGGTTTTGATTTGAAATGGAATATGGGATGGATGAATGACACGCTGAGATATTTCGAGCATGATCCCGTTTATCGTAAATACCATCACGATATGCTCACCTTCAGCATGTTGTACGCGTTCTCGGAAAATTTCCTGCTCCCCTTTTCCCACGATGAGGTAGTCCACGGCAAGCAATCCATGTTGAACAAAATGCCGGGGGACGAGTCACAGCGGCATGCCAACCTGCGCGCACTCTATACCTATCAGTTTACCCATCCAGGTAAAAAACTGATGTTCATGGGTACAGAATTTGGCCAGGGAGCCGAATGGAATAGCGCGGGTTTACTCGACTGGTACGTATTGGATTATCCTCTGCATCAGGGAATGCAGCTGCTGGTCAAGGATTTGTGCTATATCTATCGCTCAACACCCGCGCTCCATCGTTATGATTTCGATTGGCAGGGTTTCGAGTGGATCGATTGTCACGACTCTGATCAATCAATCCTCAGCTTTTTGAGAAAGGGGAACGATGACGAATTGGTCGTAATATTGCTCAACATGACCCCGGTCGTCAGGGAAGAGTACAGAGTCGGTTTGCCACTCGAAGGAAAATACAGAGAGATCATCAATTCCGATTCCGAGTACTACGGCGGCAGTAATCTTGGTAATGGAGAATCACCTCTTTTCACTGAGCCGGTGCCTTGGATGGATCGCCCTCACTCAGTAAGCCTTGTCTTGCCGCCGCTTTCGGCCATTGTCCTTCAATATGAGGGCAAGAATGAGCAATATATGTAATTTTTGTCAGGTGCTGAGAAAGAGAACATAGATTGCAGCTACTTCGCAATCCATTTGTAATACAAATTATCCGAATTCACTAAAATACTAAATCACTCCATCGTCTTATCCTGGACATTAACTGGTCACCTTTTTGAGGTATTTTAATCTGACCAAAATTTTTCAGGAGTTGACTATGGACGCTCCCACCCATTCCCCCCTCGCCACCGATAAAGAGCTACTCGAACGCATGGATGCCTACTGGAGGGCATGCAACTATCTGGCTGCAGGGATGATCTATCTGCAGGACAACCCCCTGTTGCGTGAACCACTCAAATCCGAGCACATAAAAAAACGCCTACTGGGGCATTGGGGAGCCAGTCCGGGTCTGGCATTTATGTACGTGCATCTCAATCGATTGATCACCCAGTACGATCTGGATGCCATCTTTCTGGCTGGCCCCGGACATGGGGCGCCTGGTGTGCTGGCACCGGTTTATCTTGAAGGTAGCTATTCCGAGGTCTATCCGGATAAGAGTGAAGATCTTGAGGGGATGAGAAGATTTTTCAAGCAGTTCTCATTCCCGGGAGGAATTGGTAGTCACTGTACTCCAGAGACACCTGGATCTATCCATGAAGGCGGAGAACTCGGGTACTCAATATCCCACGCCTTTGGCGCCGCCTTTGACAATCCTGATCTGATCGTCGCCGTTGCGGTTGGAGATGGCGAAGCCGAAACCGGGCCGTTGGCGACGGCTTGGCACTCGAACAAATTCCTCAATCCGTCTCGTGACGGTGCAGTATTGCCGATTCTTCACTTAAATGGATATAAGATAAACAACCCTACAATTTTGTCGCGCATCTCAAATGAGGAGTTGAACCATCTGTTTCTAGGCTACGGGTGGGCACCGCATTTTGTAGAAGGGGACGATCCCCGGCTGATGCACCAGCAGATGGCCGAGACGCTCGATA
>NATW01000075.1 GCA_003094555.1 gamma proteobacterium symbiont of Ctena orbiculata | reverse complement strand
AAAAAAAAGTGAAAAAAACATATAAAAAACATATAGATATAGACTTATACACCAGAAATGACGGGGCCTAATAATAATAATAATCTTAGTTTCTTAAAAAGAATTAATTAAATGCTGAGTGGATAAACATGAAGATAAACACAGATAGGGAAACCCTGCTCGAACCTTTGCAGAAGATTGCTGGTGTCGTAGAAAGACGTCAAACACTACCTATACTGGCTAACATTCTTGTCAATGCCGGAAATGGTTTAATCCAACTCACAGCCACAGATCTGGAAGTCGAGTTGAAAACTGAGGCAAAGGTAGAATGTGACGGTGAAGCAGATTTCACCATACCAGCAAGAAAGCTGCTAGATATATGCAAGGCACTTCCAGAGTCTGCGCCAATAACCCTGAATGTCACAGAAGATAAAGTGCGCCTGCAATCAGGCAGAAGCCGGTTCTCTCTCAGCCTCCTCCCTGCTCGAGACTACCCGGTCATAGAACCGACTCCGAGTAACAATGTCATGTCGATTAATGAGAATACACTTAATCGATTAATTGAAAAGACACAATTTGCCATGGCACAGCAAGATGTTCGGTACTACCTCAACGGCATGCTGTTCGAGATCCGTAAAGGTGATATACGCACTGTCGCGACAGATGGCCACCGACTTGCCATGAGTCAGATAAAGAAATCGGCACCTGAAGAGATAAATCAACAGATCATACTTCCGCGCAAGGCAGTCATAGAGTTGGGACGATTACTCTCAAACAGTGACGATGAGATCAAGATCGAGATGAGCAACAGCTACATACGGGTATTGCTGGAGAATACTGTCTTCACTTCAAAACTCATCGATGGCAGATTCCCGGAATATCAACGTGTGATGCCGACAGGATCGGACAAGGAGGTAGAAGCAGATAAGACCAGTCTTCGCCAGTCACTGACACGCGCATCCATTCTGTCAAATGAAAAGTACAGAGGTATTCGCTTCGAATTAAAAGAAAATCTGCTGCAGCTACAGGCACACAACCCGGAACAGGAGGAGTCAGAGGAAGAGCTTGAAGTGAAATACAGTGGCGATGAATTGAAAATTGGCTTCAACGTTGGATACCTGCTGGATGCCATCAATGCCATAGCAGAGGACTCGATCATCATAGAGCTCAAGGATACGAACAGCAGTGCATTGATATATGGGAAGGATAACGATGAAAGCCGATATGTGGTGATGCCGATGAGGATCTAGAGATAACATAGAGATCCAGGCAAAAAACAGACACATTGCACATAGAACAGATAAAAATTGAGAACCTGCGAAACATAGAGCACGCAGAAATCTCACCCAATAAAAAGCTGAATATAATCACTGGCAACAACGGCGCTGGAAAGACCACGCTCCTAGAATCCATCTATCTACTTGCAAGGGCACGCTCATTCAGACAACAGAAGCGGGGCCAACTGTTAAAGGAAGGCAAAGACCATCTCAACCTTTTCACAACATTAAAAAGTATGGATAGAAGCAGACACCAGATAGGTCTGCAGAAAACAGTTAAAGAAACTGTAATACGCAAAGATGGAGAGCAATTGAAGAAACTCTCTGATCTGGCAAAGACCATACCTTTAACCATCATCACGCCAAATATTCAACGAATCATTGAAGAGGATCCCAAGCACAGGCGAAGACTCATCAATTGGGGTATGTTCCACGTGGAACATGAATATGGAGATCTGGCCAACAGGTACAAAAAGGTATTGGTGCAACGAAATAAAGCTTTGCGTGGATCTATCGAGCAAATCAAGGTATGGGATAGACAACTGATAGATTTAGGAGAGGAGATAGATCGTCGTATGCGAGCGTACACAGATGTGTGGAACCAAAATCTCCAGGAGATTGTGGATTCAACAGATCTGATTCCACCCATATCAATAGAACTGAAACAGGGCTGGAAAGAGCAATCATCATTGGCAGAGGCCCTGGATAGAAGTAGCAGAATGGACAGAGAGCGTGGTTTTACCAGCTGCGGTCCACAACGATCAGATTTGAGAGTTCTACAGGAAGGTCGAAATATCAGGAACATCTTCTCTAGAGGCGAAACAAAGATCACTGCGATTATCCTGCTTTTGGCGCAGACTAAGATAATCGGGCAGAGAAGGGGGGAGAACCCTGTACTGCTTGTGGATGACCTCCACTCTGAATTGGATTCAGATCATTATAATCGACTGCTATCTCTAATTATCAACCAAAACCTACAAAGTTTTATTACCTCACTAAACTTTCAGCCATCGAAAGATTTCAAAAAGCCAGGTGTTTGCGGAATGTTCCACGTGGAACATGGTGAGGTTAGTGCACAGTAGTGTGAGTGGTTTGAAAGGATAAATGGTTCGTAAGGAGCCGTGAATTATAGGTATAATAGCGCGTTGTATCCGATTTTCGCTGTTACAGATCTTTGCATGGACATTATATGAGTTACGATTCGTCGAATATCAAGGTTTTGAAGGGTTTGGATGCTGTACGCAAGCGTCCTGGTATGTATATCGGTGATACCGATGATGGTACTGGTCTTCATCACATGGTTTTCGAGGTTGTCGATAACTCTATCGATGAGGCCCTCGCAGGCTACTGTAATGAAATCAAGGTCACAATTCACTCGGATCAAAGTGTGACGGTTAGTGATAATGGCCGTGGCATACCGGTAGATGAGCATCCGGAAGAGAAAAAATCCGCGGCTGAGGTCATTATGACGGTGCTGCATGCCGGGGGTAAATTCGACGATAACTCCTACAAGGTGTCTGGTGGACTGCATGGGGTGGGTGTCTCTGTGGTCAATGCCTTGTCCGAAGAGCTCAAACTCAAGATCCGCCGGCAGGGAAAAATCTGGACTCAGATCTATAAGCACGGCGTTCCCCAATCCGATCTGGAGGCCATTGGAGAGACAGAGAGGACAGGTACCAGCGTTACTTTCATGCCGAGCAGTGGTACCTTCACCAATATCGAGTTTCACTACGATATTCTGGCAAAGCGCTTAAGAGAGCTCTCTTTCCTGAATTCCGGTATCAAGATCATCTTGAAAGAGGAGGCTACGGGCAGGGAGGATATCTTTAAGTATGTGGGCGGTATACTTGCGTTTGTCGAACACCTCAACCGGAATAAGTCGCCGCTGCATGAGAAGGTCTTCAGTTTTTGTGATGAGCGCAACGATGTCTCTGTAGAGATCGCGATGCAGTGGAATGAGTCGTATCAGGAGAATATCTTCTGCTATACCAACAATATTCCCCAGCGGGATGGCGGTACCCATCTGGCGGGGTTTCGTGCGGCATTGACCAGAACCCTCAATCAATATATCGAGCAGACAGGGTTATCAAAAAAACAGAAGGTGAATACCTCTGGTGACGATGCGCGGGAAGGTCTGACAGCTGTCCTCTCCGTCAAGGTGCCGGATCCCAAATTCTCATCACAGACCAAGGACAAACTGGTCTCTTCCGAGGTGAAGGGTATAGTTGAGACACTCCTTTCTGAGAATCTAAACAACTATCTTCTGGAGAATCCTGCAGAGGCTAAGAACATAGCAGGTAAGATGTTGGAAGCCGCTCGTGCCAGGGAGGCTGCGAGAAAGGCGAGGGAGATGACCCGTCGTAAAGGTGCCCTGGATATAGCCGGCCTGCCGGGTAAGCTGGCCGATTGCCAGGAGAAGGATCCCGCGCTCTCCGAGCTCTACCTGGTGGAGGGCGACTCAGCCGGTGGTTCTGCCAAGCAGGGCAGGGACCGCCGTTTTCAGGCTATTCTGCCCCTGAAGGGGAAGATCCTGAATGTTGAAAAGGCCCGTTTTGACAAGATGCTCTCTTCTGCTGAAGTTGGAACCCTGATTACAGCCCTTGGATGCGGTATCGGCAGGGAGGAGTTCAATGTCGATAAACTACGCTATCACCGGGTCATTATCATGACAGATGCGGATGTGGATGGTGCTCACATCCGCACCCTGCTGTTGACCTTTTTCTATCGTCAGATGCCGGAGTTGATCGACAGGGGACACATCTATATCGCCCAACCACCCCTCTACAAGGTGAAAAAAGGCAAACAGGAACAGTATCTGAAAGATGATCAGGATCTGAATAACTACTTTCTCCAGAGTGCCCTGGACAATGCATCCTTGATGGTGACTAAAGGTGCGCCGCCCCTGGCTGGTGAGAGTCTTGAAAGCCTGTCCCGTGCCTTTCTTTCGGTTATGGCCAGCATCCAGCGTCTCTCCCTCAGATATGACGGTGTGTTACTGGAAAAGTTGATATACATGCCGAAAGTTGATGAGTCGATGATCGAGGATGAACAAGAAATTACCATTTGGATCAAGGAGTTAGAGTCAAGACTCAATACTGATCTGGGTATTTCAGAATCATGTACATTAAAACTGGTAGATGAAACCTATGCCGATGAAGCGGGCATCTTACTGACTCGCAAAATACACGGCATTGGTAACGAACACCTGATCCCATTCGATTTTTTCAGCAGTGTTGAATACCGCAAGATTGTCGAATTGGGCAGCCAGTTGAGTGGACTCCTGAGCGATGATGCTGTGGTCAAGCGGGGGGAGAAGGAGCAGCCGGTCATAAGCTTCAAACAAGCCCTCGACTGGTTGATGGCAGATGCCAAACGCGGACAACATGTGCAGCGCTATAAGGGTCTTGGTGAGATGAATCCCGAACAGCTGTGGGAGACCACCATGAACGCCGACAGCCGACGCCTGCTGCAGGTCAGCATCGAGGATGCGGTTGCTGCCGACCAGATCTTTTCCACCCTGATGGGTGATCAGGTGGAACCGCGCCGGGATTTTATCGAGACCCATGCGTTGACCGTTGAAAATCTTGACGTTTGATTTGATTATTGGTCCCAACGCTTGGGCAGGCTATCCACGGTGGATTCGATCCACTCCTCAGCTCTCTTGTTGATTTCGGCGGCTTTGATGCCTTCGGTCTCTATGATGGGGCCGATGCGGACGTCAATTGTACCCGGATACTTTCTGATATCCCGCCGACGCCAGAACACCCCAGCATTATGCGCCACCGGGAGTACTGGATAACCGGACTTTTCTGCCAATAGCGCACCGCCTATACCGTAACGCTTACGCGAACCAGGCGCGACCCGTGTTCCTTCTGGAAAAACAAATACATTCTTTCCGGTCTCGAGGCGCTGTGTGCCCTGTTCTATGATCTGATCCACGGCCTTGCGACCCGACTTGCGATCGATGGCGATGGGTTTGAAGTAGACCATGATCCAACCCATGAAGGGTACAAAGAGAAGCTCTCGCTTCAATACCCACGACTTCGGTCCTGGAATAAGACTGACGAGGGCTATTGTTTCCCAGGCAGACTGGTGTTTGGCAAAGATGATGCAGCTCCCTTCAGGGACATTCTCAGTACCCTGCAGGCGATAGTCCAAACCGCATATATGCTTCAATCCCCACAGATTTATTCGGCTCCAGCTATGGTCGAACAGATGGATACCGTTTTTCGGCAAGGCCCAGCCAATCAGGGTGCCGACGGTAGCCAGGGTGATGGTAGTGGCCAACAGCAGGATGAAATAGATAATCGATCGGAAGAGAATCATTTGTTTGCTTTGTGTTGTTCGATCAACGCTTCGGTCAGGCTGAAGAGATCTTTGTATACAGGGACTTGAGGATATTGAGCTTGGAGTTTTCCGAGCTCCTTTTCACCCTTACCGGTGCGAACCAGGATTGGTTTTGCCTGGACCCTGATTGCAGCCTCGATATCCCTCAAGGAATCACCGACTATGGGTACATCCTTTAGTGATTGCTGGGTACGTTGACTAATTTCTTCATAGAGTCCGGGTTTTGGTTTACGGCAAGGGCAGTCGTCATCCGGACCGTGTGGGCAAAACAGCACAGCCTCAATGTGTCCGCCCTCGGCTTGCACGGCGGAGGTCATTTTCTGATGGATCGCATTCAATGTCTCAATATCGAACAGGCCACGGGCGAGCCCCGATTGATTGGTGGCCACAAAGACCCGGTATCCCGCCCGGCTGAGTTTGGCGATAGCCTGTAGGCTGCTTTCAATGGGAGTCCATTCCTGAGGATTCTTAATATATGCATCCGAATCCTGATTGATAACGCCATCTCTATCAAGAATAATGAGTTTCATGTAAGTAAGCGCTTACTTATTCCGTATCCCTGAATTCTGAGACACGTATCCGGCCATTGATCATGCGAGACTGTCGCAGATCGAGTTTTTCCATCTTATCCCAAAATGCCTGATTGAGATCGAACTCCCCGGCAATGGCGGTTCCTATCACCAGAATGAGTAGATCCGCAACCTCTTCCGCCAAAGCCTCCTTGCGCTTGCCCTTGGTGACGCAGCTGGAGATTTCGCCAAGCTCCTCCGCCATCAATGCGATCCTGTAGGTCATCTCTTCGCCACCGGTATCCTTGAAACGGTGCTTTGCATGGAATGCCGTCACCGCGGTCAGCATCTCCTGATAGGAATCTCGTTTCATGAGTGGCCATCCTGGAGCTGCAGACGTGAGATGTCAGCAACGCTTAGAAACAGGCTCTCCAGCTGTTTTAGGAGTGTAAGACGATTGTTACGTAAAGTGGCGTCTTCACTCATCACCATCACCTGATCGAAGAACAGGTCCACGGGCTCTCTGAGGTCTGCAAGTAACTGTAACCCCTGGGTATATTCACCCCGTTCAAACAGAGGTTCAGCCTTGGGTGTGAGTTCATCAAGTTTCATGGCAAGGCTACGCTCGGCATCATCCTGAAAGAGTGAGGGATCGGCGCGGTCTTCCAGTGGCTCGCTACTCTTTTTCAGTATATTGCGTATGCGTTTGTTGGCGGCGGAGAGGCTTTCCGCTTCCGGTAATTGGCTGAAATCGCTCATTGCCTTGATTCGCAGATCAAAATCGGCCAGGTTGCTGGGCGCTACCTCAGCTACAGCCTGAAACAGATCCACACTCACACCAAGATCGATGTAGATTCCCCTGAGCCGATCCATCATGAAGTGGTAAACCTCGCTCACTACATCTTTGTCTGTCAGTCTGTCCGCCATCGATTGTGATACTGTTCCCAGTGTCTCCAGGATATCGATCGTTAGTGAGTGCTCACGTACGATGCGTAGGGCACCGAGTGCGGTACGTCTCAAGGCAAAGGGATCCTTGTCACCGGTCGGTTTCAAACCGATGCCGAAGATACCGACAAGGGTGTCGAGTTTTTCAGCCAACGATATGGCGATACCGGTTTTTGTCTGGGGCAACTGGTCACCGGAAAAACGCGGCATGTAGAACTCATCCAAGGCTTGAGCCAGCTCAGGGTTTTCACCGTCGCGAATAGCCTGGTAGCGTCCCATGACGCCTTGCATGGATGGAAACTCGCCGACCATGTTGGTCATGAGATCACAGCGACTCAGGAGACCGGCACGATAGGCGAGATCGGGATCGCCCTGGACTGCATTGGCGATCTGCTTGGCTAAACTGGCAACCCGCTCGGATTTGTCATACATGGAACCAAGTTTATTTTGGAACACAACCTGTTTCAGGGTTTGCAGGTGATCCTCAAGTCTGCCTTTACCGTCCTGTTGCCAGAAGAACATGGCATCCGCCAGCCTGGGGCGAATCACTCGTTCATTGCCTTGCTGGATGATTTCCGGTTTCGGGCTTTCGATATTGGCGATGGTAATGAATTGGTTCATCAACTCGCCGTCACCATTGAACAGGGGAAAGTATTTTTGATTCCCTTTCATGGTGGCGACCAGGGCTTCCTGGGGTACCTCGAGAAAGCGCTCCTCAAAACTGGCTGATATGGCGACCGGCCACTCATTGAGCGCCGTCACCTCATCCAGTAGATCCGGATCGAAATCGGCCTTGGCACCGAGAGCGGTTGCGCTCTTCTCGATCAAGTTGTGGATCTTTTCCCTGCGCACCGCGAAGCTGGGAATCACATAACCCAAGTCCTGTAGCACCGAGGTATAGTCTTCCGGATTGTAGATGGTGATCGCCGCCGGATGATGAAATCGGTGGCCGTAGGTCAGACGATCGGCCTTGGCATCGAGTATTTCGCAGGAAACCACCTGGTCTCCATGAATAAATGCCAACCAGTGTACCGGGCGCACGAATTGTGCCTCTGAATCACCCCAGCGCATGCGCTTGGGTATGGGCAGTTTGTTCAACGCCTGCGTTGCGATCTCTGGCAGAAGATCGGCGGCCGGCTTGCCTGTCTCATGGATCTGATAGCTGAGCCATTCGCCCTTGTCGGTTTCGAGGCGTTGCAGCTGATCAACCGTAGTTTGGCAGGATCTGGCGAAACCCTCCGCGGCCTTGGTGGGATTCCCATCTGTATCGAAGGCGGCATTGACCGCCGGTCCCCGTCGTTCGATTTCACGATCGGGCTGGCGCAAGGCGCAGTCGTGGATCAGCAGTGCCAGGCGACGTGGCGTGGCATAGCTTTCGATCTCGGTATGCCCAAGATTGGCCTGGGCGAGTCCGGCGGCAAAATTTTCCCTGAGTGATTCCGATAGCTGTTTCAACGCCTTCGGGGGTAACTCCTCGGTACCGAGTTCGAACAGTAAGTGGGCGTGATCAGCCATTGGCGGCCTCCTCTGTCGCCTTCAGCATAGGAAAGCCAAGTCGTTCACGGGCATCATAGTAGGCTTGGGCCACATCCCGGGCCAGACCGCGTACTCTGAGGATATAACGCTGACGCTCGGTGACAGAGATGGCATGCCTGGCATCCAGCAGATTGAAGGTGTGAGAGGCCTTTAGAACTTGCTCGTAGGCCGGTAGCGGGAGGCCCAATTCGATAAGCTGCTTCGACTCTTTCTCGCACTGGTCAAAGTGGCCGAACAGATAGTTCACATCCGCATGCTCGAAATTATAGGCCGACTGCTCGACTTCGTTTTGATGGAAGACATCCCCGTAGGTAACTATACCTTGGGGACTTTCGGTCCAGACCAGATCGAAGAGACTCTCCACCCCCTGCAGGTACATGGCAATGCGTTCCAGGCCGTAGGTGATCTCCCCGGTCACAGGACGACAATCCAGACCGCCGACCTGTTGGAAGTAGGTGAACTGGGTCACCTCCATGCCATTCAGCCAGACCTCCCAGCCCAGGCCCCAGGCGCCGAGAGTGGGTGACTCCCAGTTATCTTCAACGAATCTGATGTCGTTGGTGTTGAGATCGAGCCCAAGCATCTCCAGTGAGCCAAGGTAGAGCTGCTGTATATCCTTGGGAGAAGGCTTCAGCACCACCTGGTACTGATAGTAGTGTTGCAAGCGGTTCGGGTTCTCCCCATAGCGACCGTCGGTGGGTCGTCTCGAGGGTTGCACGTAGCCGGCATACCAGGGTTCTGGGCCGATGGAGCGCAGAAAGGTGGCCGTATGAAAGGTGCCTGCGCCCATCTCCATATCATAGGGTTGCAGGATCACGCAGCCCTTTTCCGCCCAATAGTGTTGTAAAGCGATAAGCAGATCCTGAAAGGTCCTGATCCCGCTTCGATTCGTTTCTGTCACTTGATTCACATCGAAACCCCGATTGATGAGGTAGAAAACCGCGTAAGTATAGCGATGCTCTTAGTCAATGGCTAACCCGGTTCAGTTTATCAGCCATCACCTTGGAGCTGTCATTCAGTGGTGATGCATCGACGGAGGGATGAGAGGCGTGTCTGGGATATAGTCGACAGCCACTGGTCCCTAAACAGGTTATGAGGAATAGAGGGCCAGTGCGCGTGGTGACGATAGAACTATGCGGAACGCGGTTATAACCCAAGTGCCCCCTGCATCAGTTCCATGACGGTTCCACCCCCCGCCTGCTGCAGATAATCGAGCACGATGGGCGTGAATTGACCGATCATTTCCGTAGAGAGGCCAAGGGCACTGAAGGATGAAGCCAGGGATGCCAGGTTGCCCAGGCCGCCCTCACCTCCCAACATGGAGGCCACCGCGCCGGCGCCTCTGGAAGATTCATCCAGGGCCGGGGCCGCTGCGAGCAGGCTGTCCATATCGGGTACCGCAGCGGCGATCTGGGAGAAATCCTCACTGGCCAGGCGGCCTTTTGCCAGATTGAATAGCGCCCCGGCTCCACCAGCCGCCTGTTCAGTGGTAATGCCGAGTTGGCCGGTCAAACTCTCTAATAGAGTATCGGCGGATTGGGCTGTGGTAGCGGCGAAAAGCAGGCACGAGAGAAGGAGATTACGTATGACTTGCATGGAGATCTCCAAATTCTGATCTGCGTTTACGATGTTTCCAGATCAATTCAGGTGTTAAAATAGCGTCATTATATCCCCAGATCCTGCGTAGACTTTTTTACCTTTTTGTAAACTATTGTGAGGCAATCATCCCACGTACCCCGTCACTAGTAGGGTATAATGCCGCACTTTTTGAAAACAGATATCTATCATGAGCGAGCAGCGTAAAGCAGTAGCATTGATCTCGGGTGGGCTGGACTCACTCCTGGCTGCGCGGGTGATGCAGGAACAGGGTATCCATGTGGAGGGTATCAATTTCTACACCGGCTTCTGCGTTGAAGGACATACCCATGCGATTCGCAAGCGCGATCAGAAAAAGGAGAAGCGCAACAATGCCCTCTGGGTCGCCGAGCAGCTGGGGATCAAACTACACATCATCGATATCGTCGAGGATTACAAACAGGTATTGCTGAAACCAAAACATGGTTATGGCGCCAATCTGAATCCCTGTCTGGATTGCAAGGTGTTCATGGTGCAAAAGGCGCATCAGTGGATCAAGGCAAAAGGCTTCGATTTTATCATTACCGGCGAAGTGGTTGGCCAACGACCCATGTCGCAACGCAAGGAGACTATGCCCATAGTCTCTAATGAGTCCGGGGCCCATGATCTGCTGCTGCGGCCGTTGTGCGCCAGGAACCTCCCCCTGACCCTGCCGGAGAGAGAGGGCTGGGTTGACCGAGACCGGCTTTACGACTTTTCCGGCCGGAGCAGAAAGCCGCAGATGGCGCTGGCGGCGCAATTCGGTATCGAGGATTATGCCCAGCCTGCGGGCGGCTGCTGTTTTCTCACCGATGAACAGTATGCGGTGAAATTAAAGGATCTGTGGCGTGCACGTGGTAACAAACAGTATGAGTTGGACGATATCATGTTGCTCAAGGTAGGCCGGCACCTGAGGCCGTCGTCCCGATTCAAGGTGATCATCGCCCGCGAAGAGGGTGAGGCAAACTTCCTGCAAGGTTATCGGAAGCGCTATCCCCATATCAACACGGTGAGTCATGGAGGTCCGCTGGCATTGATAGACGGCGAGATAGATGATCGGGACATCGAGTTGGTTGGGCGCCTGGTTGCCCGCTATAGCCAGGGGCGGGACGCGGATGAGGTCGAGTTGTGCTTTACTGATCTGTCCGGTGATAGCAGGTCGCTGAAGGTGGCACCGATGCCGGCCCACGAAGTGCCCAAGGAGTGGCTGATTTGAGTCGGCAGTTACTCGATTGCCGACGTCTGCTCTGTCCGATGCCGGTGATCAGGGTGCAGAATGCCATACAAGGGCTGACCGCTGGTACACAGGTTGAGGCCATCTGTACCGATCCCGGTGCGCTCAAGGATATTCCGGCCTGGTCACGTATCAATGGCCATCGTGTGGTAGAGGTAAAAAGCCTGGATGGGGAGTACATTGTGGTTGTGGAAGTCGTTCGGGATAGGGATTCATGAGCCAGGAAGAGCGTTATGATGTGAGTCGGCGGGTAGCCGTGGTTGGCGCGCTGACCAATACCGTGTTGGCCATCCTCAAGCTGTTGTTTGGTTGGCTGGGTCATTCCCAATCACTCATCGCGGACGGCGTGCACTCTCTCTCCGATCTGTTGACCGATGCCCTGGTGCTGTTTACCGCGCGGCACGCAAAAGAGGCGCCCGATGAGGAGCATCCCTATGGCCACGGACGCTATGAAACCATCGGCACCCTGGTGCTGGGCGGATTTCTCCTCGCGGTGGGCGCCGGGATTGTCTGGGATGCCGGAGAGCGACTGTTTTCGCCGGAACATCTGATGCAGCCGGAAGCCTTTACCCTGTATGTGGCGGCGTTTTCAATCCTTGCCAATGAAGGGCTCTTTTTCTATACCCGTCACTTCGCCAACAAGATTAACTCGAATCTGCTGCGGGCCAACGCCTGGCACCACCGTACCGACTCAGTCTCGTCAGTGGTGGTGCTGGTGGGTATAGGAGGCACCATGTTGGGTCTGCCCTATCTGGATGCCATCGCCGCGGTAATGGTGGGTCTGATGATATTGAAGATCGGTTGGGATCTTGGTTGGACGGCCTCCCAGGAGTTGGCGGACGCAGGTCTTGAAGAGGATTCACTGTCCCAGATACGCGAAGTGATCGGTAATATTTCCGGGGTAAAGAGTGTGCATATGCTGCGTACCCGTAAACTTGGCGGGCATGCAATGGCGGATGTGCATGTTCAGGTCGATCCCTGGTTGAGTGTCTCCGAGGGGCATCGGATTGCCGAAGTGGTCCAATACGGCCTGATCGACCGGGTGGATGTATTGGAAGATGTCACTGTTCACATCGATCCGGAGGATGATGAGGAAGGCCCCTCATGTGCTCACCTGCCCCTCAGATCAGAAGCTGAGGCCATGCTCGACAGGCTTTGTGAAGGGGTCAGCTGTTATGACCAGAAAGAGCGCCTGGTACTGCACTATCTCTCTGGGCGCATTGATATTGATCTTTATTTGCCATTACACTGCTTTGCCTCGACGCAGCAAGCGGAGCGGCTGCGTAGCGAGTATCAGAACATGGTCAGGGATTCGGAGATATTCAGGGATATCCATGTTTGGTTTGGTTAGCTCTGTTTTGGTGCGCATTGTCGACGGCGCGCACCATAACAGTGCGGACCCTAGACTCTGCAGTATCAATGCCTTTCTCCTTCTCTGCGGAGATGGGGCTGTTCAATACTCAGGGAGATGAGATAGGTTCATATTAACTGCCTAATTTATCTTGCTTTTCATATTTAAAAATAAAAGACTTAACCCCATGGAGTCGATACCGGTAGACGATTTTTTTCGAATGGCATGAATTCTGCTTTCCTGCGTTATCCAAAGGCGTCCGGTATAGTTGGCCGGCTGCAAAAGCTACGAATGGCTGATTCTGCTCAGCATTTAATAACTGAAAATCCTGGAGATTTAAGATGGCCGTAAAAGCCCTGAAGATGATCAAAGACAATGACGTGACTTTCGTCGATCTGCGTTTTACCGACACCCGAGGCAAGGAGCAGCACGTGACGCTCCCCACCTCCCAGATCGATGAGGACTTTTTCACCGACGGCAAAATGTTCGACGGCTCATCCATCTCCGGTTGGAAAGGCATTAACGAATCCGACATGATCCTGATGCCTGAGGACGATACTTCGGTCATCGATCCTTTCGCCGATGAAAATACCCTGATCATCCGCTGCGACATCCTGGAACCCACAACTATGCAGGGCTACGAGCGTGATCCCCGCTCCCTGGCCAAACGCGCCGAGGCCTATCTTGCCTCCACCGGCATCGCTGATGCCGCCTTCTTCGGGCCTGAGCCTGAATTTTTCGTCCTTGATGACGTGCGCTGGAGCATCGACATGAGTGGCTCCATGGTCAAGATCGATTCCGAAGAGGCCGAATGGAACTCTGAACGCGTCTACGAGGACGGCAACATCGGT
This sequence comes from gamma proteobacterium symbiont of Ctena orbiculata, assembly GCA_003094555.1. Classification (GTDB taxonomy): domain Bacteria; phylum Pseudomonadota; class Gammaproteobacteria; order Chromatiales; family Chromatiaceae; genus Thiodiazotropha. The sequence continues at coordinate 935 of NATW01000075.1, read as the reverse complement.
CACCGTCCCGGTATCAAGGGCGGTTACTTCCCGGTACCACCGGTAGACTCCCTGCACGACCTGCGTGGCGCCATGTGCCTGGCTATGGAAGAGATGGGCGTAGAGACCGAGGTGCATCACCATGAGGTGGCCACCGCCGGGCAGTGCGAAATCGGCACCAAGTTCAACACCCTGGTGACCCGCGCCGATTGGGTGCAGATCCAGAAATACTGTACTTGGAATGTGGCACACGCCTACGGCAAGACCGCCACCTTCATGCCTAAACCACTGGTGGGCGACAACGGTTCCGGTATGCATGTGCATCAGTCCCTGGCCAAGGGCGGTGAGAACATCTTCGCCGGTGATCAGTATGGTGGCCTCTCCGAGACCGCGCTCTACTATATCGGTGGCATCATCAAGCACGCCCGCGCACTGAACGCATTCACCAATGCCTCCACCAACTCCTACAAGCGTCTGGTACCAGGCTTTGAGGCCCCGGTTATGCTGGCCTACTCTGCGCGTAACCGTTCCGCCTCCATCCGTATTCCATGGGTCTCCAGTCCCAAGGGCCGTCGCGTCGAAGTGCGTTTTCCCGATCCGACCGCCAACCCCTATCTGGCCTTTGCCGCCATGCTGATGGCCGGCCTGGACGGTATCCAGAACAAGATCCATCCGGGTGATGCCATGGACAAGGACCTCTATGATCTTCCGGCTGAAGAGGCTGCCAGCATCCCGACGGTCTGCCACAGCTTTGATCAGGCCCTGGAGGCACTCGACGCGGATCGTGGCTTCCTCACAGCCGGTGGCGTTTTCACCGACGACCTGATTGACGGATATATCGATCTGAAGATGGAAGAGGTCACCACCATGCGCATGACCACCCATCCGGTTGAGTTCGATATGTACTTCAGCCTCTAACGACGGCTAAATAGTTGATGTGTAGAATAAGCGCCCCC
>NATW01000074.1 GCA_003094555.1 gamma proteobacterium symbiont of Ctena orbiculata | reverse complement strand
TGCGCCCCGAAGGAAGTGCCCTTGGGGTGCGCCCCGAAGGAAGTGCCCTTGGGGTGCGCCGGAAAACGCGCCACTCGGCGTTGCTCGTCGCTCATTTGGAATCACCAAACCTCTCTCCTCGCGCCTTGATTGGCGTGTTTTCCGGCGCAACAGAACCGATTGGATTAGTGCTAACAGGCCCTAATTTATTCAGCAGGCGTCACAGCAGCCGACCGGCAAGCGTCAAAATAGCGTCAAAATTCACCCAAAAATATTTCTCCGGAGCCTTGCATGGAATTGTCTCTCTTCGGTGGCTTTCAGCTGACTGACGATACAGGTGCTGTAATCGACTTGAGGGCACGCAAAACGAAGGCCCTGCTGGCCTGGTTGGCGTTACATCAGGAGAGACCTCAACCCAGGGACCGGCTGGCGCTGCTGCTATGGGAGGAGAGCAACGATACCCAGGCGCGCCACAGTCTGCGTCAGGCACTCAGCGGTTTGCGAAAGGTATTGGCCGGTCATGCCGACGCACTTATCGCCGATCAGGAGAGTGTGCTACTCAGGAGCGGTCATATCGACACCGACACCGGGGCATTTGACGCCCTGTTGAGGGATGGGTGCTCTCCTGAATACCTAACCCAGTTGGTATCCCTGTATGGCGGAGAATTCTTAGAAGGCTTCAATCCCCGCTCCAACAATTATGAGGAGTGGCTGATGACCCAACGCAGCCACTATCGGGAACTCGCCATCAGCAGCATGTCGAAGCTGCTGGATCACTTCCTGAAAAATTCTGAGTTCGAAGCGGGAATCCGCCTGGCGATAAAACTACTCGCTAGCGATCCGTTGCAAGAACAGATCCACCGCACCCTGATGCAGCTCTATGTCCGGCTTAAACGACCCGGCGACGCACTGCGTCAATATCGGCAGTGCCGACGCCTGCTGCTGCGTGAACTCGGTATCTCGCCGGAGGCGGAAACCGAGCAACTGTATAGTGAGATTCTTCAACAACGCAGTACCAATGATAGTGGTGGCAAGGGCGTTGATTCACAACATCCCGCAGTACTAAGATCGAAACAGCAGCCACCACCACCCACCCAGCCAGTTCAAACACCGCAACAGTTGCGCACGGTGACCGTCGTACACCTCCACCTGGGACACTATCTGGAATTGTTGGCCAGGGACGATCCTGAGGATCTGCATAAGCTGAACAAACAGTTGCTCAATCGGTTACAGCCACTGATAACCCGATACGGCGGCATACTCCATCATCAACATGGGGATGCCTTTGTCATACTCTTCGGTCTCGAGAAGGCCCATGGCAATGAGTGTGAAAAGGCACTTCAGTTAATCCTGGAACTGAGGCCGGAAAAAGAGCCGGCAGGAGAATGGTATGTCCAAATGGGGCTTCAGAGCGGTGTCGCTACAGGTGCTGTGATGAGCGATCCCAGCGGTACTGTTTCCGGAGCGGTATTCGCCCAGGCGGAAGAGTTGGCACGTTCAGGAGAACCTGGGGATCTTCTACTCACCGAATCTGCCTATCTGGGACTGCGACTAAATGTCGAAGCAACGATACGAGATGCATCGGTATGGGCCATCACGGCTATCAGACCGGGGCTGGAGCAGCAGGTCAATCTGCCTCCCTTCGTCGGGCGAACCCGGGAGTTGAGGCAATTCAAGACCGCCCTGGAGGCCTGCAGCGAAGACCTGGCAGGTGAAACCTATCTGCTTCGCGGTGAAGCGGGTATAGGAAAAACCCGCCTCTTGGGAGAGATCAGTCAGAGCGCAATTCAGATGGGAGTCAAACCCCATCAGGCATTGGTGCTCGACTTCGGTATGGAAGCCGCGGCAGAACCCATCCCTTCCCTGCTGCGCCAGTTGTTGGGACTCGATAGCAATGCAACTGCCCTTGAGATAGAAAACTCAGTGAAGCAATCAATGGATGTGGAATGGAATCCAGCCACCCACCCGATTGTGCTGCAGCGTCTGTTTCATCTTCAGATCGAGACAGAAAAGACCTTTTCGATCGACAGCATCAGCGACGAGACACAGCAAAAAGGCATGCAGCAGATCCTGGGATCCATTCTCGCGAGTGCCACCCGGACGACGCCACGCCTATTGATCGTGGAGGATATTCATTGGGCGGATCAGACGACCCTCGCCCATATCGCCGGGCTTGCCGATGTCGTCAGCCGCTATGCAGCCCTGTTGATCATCACCTCACGGGTCGAAGGTGAACCCCTCGATCCCGCCTGGCGCAGCGCCATGCATGGGGCACCCCTAACCACCCTCGACCTGAGTCCGCTGCCAAGGGAAGATGCGCAGAATCTGGCGCATCAGATCAGCGACCAGGAGCAAAGATTCGTCTCCAGATGCATCGAGCGTTCGGGTGGTAACCCATTCTTTCTCGAACAGCTGCTGCTCGGTAGTACAGACCCCGGGGAGAACGTACCGGACTCGATCCGCAATCTGGTAATGTCGAGGCTCGATCTGCTGACCGCAAAGGACAGGCAGGCGGTTCAGGCTGCGGCTGTGCTGGGTCAGCGTTTCAAACCGGATGCCTTGCGTCACCTCCTCGACAACCAAGACTATCGACCCGACGCGCTGCTCAAGCAACGCCTGCTGCAACCGGAAGGAGAAGGTTATCTGTTTGTGCATGCCCTGCTGCGGGATGCCATATACGATTCACTCTTGGCTTCTCATAGACGTGCCCTGCATATCAAAGCTGCTGCCTGGTATGAACAGCGTGATGCGGCCCTTTATGCCAGGCATCTGGACCTTGGCGGGAATGAGGCCGCTGCGGAGGCCTATCTCGGGGCAGCTCAATCGGCTATTCAGATGCTTGACTTCGACCAGGCGAAATCACTGGCCAGGCGTGGCGCTGAAATTACGCAAACAGAGAAGTTGGGCGCTCAACTGAACTGCCTGCAAGGGGATCTATTGATACATGCGGGTGCCATATCGTCCGCCATCCAGGCATTTGCCGCTGCCGCGGATTCAGCAGATGATGCACATCTCCGTTGTCGCGCAATGATCGGGCAGGCCACCGGCCTGACGGTGCAGGATAATCTGGATCAGGCCCTGGATATCCTGGAGCATGCCACCCCATTGGCGGAGACCAGTGAAGACAGCGCCATACTCACAGAACTACACTATCGACGCGGGGATATCCTGTTCGCCCTGGCACGCACCGATGAGTGCCTGCAAGCACACAGGCTGGCTGAATCCCAATCCAGACAATCCGACAATCCGCTGCTCGAGATTCGCGTCCAGGCAGGATTGGCGGATGCCTACTATGCCAAGGGACAAATAGTCACAGCGCAACGCCATTTCCAACGCTGCCTGGCACTGGCAAAGGGGGAACAGCGGTTGCCCCAGGAGGTCGGCAACCTCTCCATGTATGGCTTGACCCAGCTATATGCCAGCTCGATCCCGGATGCCCTGCAGACCCTGCATGAAGCAGGCAGGCTCGCCGCAGAATACGGCAACTTGCGGGCCGAGATGGCGGCCTATATGAACCTTGGTCTGGTACTGCTCTTCACCGATGATATCGACGCGGCGGAACGATACGGCCAATTGGGACTGACACTGGCGCAACAACTCAGGGCCAGTCGTTTCTATGGCGATAACCTTGCCACCATCGGTGAGGCCAAGGTGTTGTTGGGGAACCTGGAAGAGGGTATCGACTACCTGCAACGCGCCTATCAGGCTGCCCTCGATTCCGTTCCAACCCACACCGCGCCTTTTATCCTTGGTGTACTGGCACGGGTGACCCGGGACGAGAAACAGCGCCAAGATGCGATCCATGATGGGCAGCGCTACCTGGATCAAGGCAGCCTCAGCCACAACTACCTGCACTTTTATCAAAACATGATCGAGGTCCACCTTCACAAACGGGAACCTGACAGGATGCTCTTTTACGCAGATGCCTTGGCGGAATACACCCGGGAAGAGCCTCTCCCCTGGAGCGATTTCTATATCGCCCGCGGTCGACTGTTGGCGCAAAACCTACGCAGTGAAGGTGATCGGGAAGTATCGCTGCAGGCGAAACAGCTGCTCGATGCCGCCGCCAAGGCGGGCATCCATACGGGCACGCAAGCGCTAAAGATAATAGCTGGCAACGGAACCGAGCAGCTTACTCGCTGATCATTGCAAGGTGCGAGATAAACATACCGGAACTACAGATCACTACCTGGTTGCGACCCCTTTTCTTCGCTTCATACAAAGCCTTGTCTGCCCGATATATGAGATCGTAAACCTCATCATCACCATCTTCGATTTCGCTGACACCGATACTGATAGTCATGGAGATCATCTGCGTGCCATGTCGGTAGGGCTTGGCTACAATCTCATCGCAGATCCGCTGCCCCAACTTGCCGCCGCTCTCGATATCCGACTCCGGCAGCAGGATTGTGAACTCCTCGCCACCATAGCGGGCCAGCAGGTCCTGGCCGCGAATCGCTGAGGTGCAGATATCCGCCACGTGTTGCAACACCCTATCCCCGATATTGTGGCCATAGGTGTCATTGACCACTTTGAAATGATCCAGATCCAACATCAAAACAGAGAAATTTCTTGAGAAACGAGTTGCGCGCTTGTACTCACGCAATGCGATCTTATCCAGCTCGCGCCGATTGGCCAGGCCGGTCAAATCATCGGTGGTGGCATATTGCTGAAGCTTGCGGAAGGCCACCTTTTTCTGCACGCTGTTCTTGGCGAATAGGACGCTTATGATCCCCGTCACCAGAAACAGAAGCAGGTAGGTAATGGTTGCTATCATCATCCGTTTCGCCATCAGATCATCGATCATGTCATTGGAGATATGGGAAACATAGATCCAGTATCGTTGATCACTCCCACTTATGGATTGGCTTACAGACTTTTCGATATTTTCCAGTGTCCCCAACTTTTGTTGATTTAGCGGATATGTCTTTTGAAAGAGATAGACACCGTCATTGGTAAAATATTTGCCTTTGACTGCGGATGAGATAGCGGCCCAGACATCAGGCTTACGCTTGGCGAAGGTATCATCACTGCCATACATGAAACCCCAAAGCTGCTCTTCCGGCGCTCCCTGCAGCCAATAGCCCCGGCTGTTCAGCATTACCGCTTTACCCTGCAAGGCCTTGAAATTTCCGGCGACCCCTTGCAAAAGTTCATCCGGTGAATAGTTGATGATCACTATACCCTGCCTGTCCCCATAACCATCTATCACCGGTGTTGCGAATCGGATCGTCGGCCTGATCGGCTGTTCGATTTCACCATGCTCCACGTTCAGATCCATAGGTGAAAGATAGATATTTCCCGTTGCCAACTTGATCGCCTTTTTAAAATAGTAGCGATCCCCTTTGTTCTGCATCTCACCAAGGGGAACGATCTCCTGGCCGCCGTCGCTGTTGTTGATACGCACAACCTCATTACCATCATTGGCGATGAATCGCACCTGGAAATATTTTGGTTTGCGTCTTGCAAGCAGGGAAAACTCCCTCGCCACACGCGTCCAGTTCTTCAAACTCTTATCATGCAGGTAATTTCTCAGCACCTCCCCCTCGGCGAGTATCATCAGGTCTGAAAGTTTTTGTTCGAATATAAGCGAGGTCAATTCACTGGTGCTGCTAAGCGCCAATTCTTCACGAAGCAGAGTTGTTTGCAGTTCATATTTATGGGTCTGGGTCGAGAAGATATAAAATATCACGGCCAGCAAAAAAGAAGCGGGAATAAATATATACAGGAAGCTGCGTATCAGCTCCCTGGGTTCAGAAAATCCATTCTTCTCAACCCGTCCCCGGCTATCGACAGGCTCCGCTATGTTATTCATCTCTTCTGCGATCCACGATCTTTCCAGGTTAGTTTCGATCGCTTCTCTTCAACTGGTGGCATCCTGGATATGTAGTCGGCTACCGCCTTGAACTCTCTCATATCGAACCCTTTTATGTTTTCAAGCATCTCCTTGTTTCCATTCCGCCGCTTGCCGTTCGTCAGCCAGATCAACTGGCGCAGTAGATAGTTATAGTGCTGGCCATGGACGGCTGGATAGGCAAGATTGAAATCACCCTCACCCAGAGTTCCATGGCATTCGGCGCAGTATTTTTCATACAGATTCTCACCGTACTCCAGTTCCTGGCCATCACCCTTACCGGTGGCGGTGGTCATCTTAAGACCTTCGATATAGTGAGCAACATCGGAAATGGCTTGAGCGCCGCCAATGGCTTCATCGATGGCGAAGGGGTACATGGAGGGGTTATCGCGATTCTTTGCGCGGATATCGGCCAGTTGTTTGATCACGACTGAACGGTGCTGCCCGGCGATTTGCGGATAAGCCCCATTCGGGGTTCCCCAGCCCTCAGGCATATGGCACACCGCACAGACTTCGTAGATGGTCTTACCCCGCTCGAAGTCGGGGCTAAGGGTCATGGCCTCCATACGTTCCAGATTTGCCTCATCCCAACCTGCATGGAGCGTTGGCATTGCTAACAACAACGGAACGATTATCTGTATCATACAACGGTTGAACATGGCCAAAACAACCCTCACGCCTATGCATCATCCGTGTCTGATATTCAACTCCTTCTGATAGGAGACCAAATAGGATAGGTAAATCCCACAAGCATTAATTGATTCGGTATATATGAAAAACCGTTGCCATTCAACCAACTGTTTTGCTCATATACAGCAATTCAGGGCCGATCATTAAAGAATTTACAATTCAATGGGGATTAGGATCTGGCAGAGGTGTTTTGAGGCTCTGTGAACGGAACCTCGTCGACAACCGCTTTGTTGGTCAATGCAGGCCGGCTAGTGATGGGAGGCAGGGCCCGCTGTGGCTCCGCATGCTCCAGTGCCAAGCCGGCGCGGAAACAGCGCAAGGCCGCATCGTCATCACCCAAACGCTCCAGCAACAGCCCGAGTTGTTGATAGGATTCAGCAGAGGGCGAGATGCCAATGCTGGCCTCCAGATAGCTGCGCGCCTTGCCCCATAACTTGTTCTGTAGAGAGAGTCTAGCCAGGGTCAATAGCAGCCCCGGGTCCTCCTGACGCTTTTGCAACCAAGCTTCGGCAACCTCCAATTGGTGAGAGGGATTGGCAAGCTCGATATATCCATACAGGGAGGCCAGCTCAGGATTCCATTCGCGCTGTAGTGAGGTTGTTATCAAAGGCTCAACCCGGGAACCCGCATCCAGGGCCATCATATATTTACAGTAGTCGATCAACATCTCCTGCTGTTGTCTGATAACCCTGGGAATCTCCTGCCAATAGCGAACCAGATCGTCGAGGGTCTTGGACTCCTGCTTCAGACGCTCATGGTAGACGCGACTTTCCAGGGTTTGATAATCGTCGTCGTTGATGACCTTGCGCCGCTTCAGCTCCGGCAGCATCTCTTCCAATTTTTTCCATTCACCGAGGTTTTCATAGAGTTTTTTCAACAGGGTCAGCACGTATGTATGCTTGGGGGACAAGGATCGCACATGCATCAAGGTTGCAAGCGCCTGTTCGTACTGCTGATGAGCCAACTGCAACTCAGCCTGGGTCAGACCCACGGCCACATCGGCGGAAGGCATACTCTCGTGGGCCAAGTGGAGATAGTCATCTCTCCGGGTATGTTCACCTTGTAGTTGAGCGGCGCGAGCCGCCGCCAGATAGTTGAGCAGGGGGGTCTCCGATTGGCTGACGTTGCGTGTCAGGTGCCGCTCCGCGACCTTCCAGCGCCCTTCGGCGAGTTCCACCAGGCCGCGGGTCAGGGCCTGCCTGGCCTTGAGGTTACGGCGTTTTCGCCGCCACTCGGCCACCCGTTCCGGCATTTGCCAGAGTCGTGAAAGGGTCCTGATAGCCACATAGGCAAGCAGAAACAGCAGCAAGATGGCCAGGCAAAACAGGGCCAGGCTGCCTTCCAGGGTCCAGTTGCCATAACCGATCAGGATATAGCCGTTATCCTGTTTCACCAGCAGGGTGATCGCGACCGCCGTCAACAGCGCAATGAAAGCTGCGATCAGGGTTCTCACCGGAGCCCCTCCCGGTTCAATGTTTTCCGTCTCTCCTGCAGGGCACGCAGGGAACCTGAGATGTCGGGCAACTCAGGTGCGATGACTCTTGCCGCCAACCCCTCCAATTGTGACTTGAAACCGATCACCTCAGGGGCCGAGGTTTGGAAATAGTGATCTACCCAATCAAGGGCACTGGTCAGGTTGTCCGCATACAGGGCCTGGTTTCGTCCCACCATCGCCGCCTTTGCATTCTCCATTTTGAGGCGTAGATTCTGGATAAGAAAATAGCGTTGCTCGGGTGGCAGCATGGCGCTTACAGGACGCTCGTGATGACGGATCACCATCATCGACTTAAAACCCTGCCAAAAATCGTCCAGCAGTTTATCCAGTTGCAATCCTCCACTGTCGGCAACCTCCCGGGATGCTTCTGGCTGCGCCGATCGGGGCGCCTGAACCATCCCTGAATCCATCAAGGGTAGCGCCTCCACCCGCGCTGCCAGGGCGGTCAACTCGGCGCTGATCCCCGCACTGTCCAGCTTCGGCAGGGCGGTCAATCCAGTTATCTCCGCAGCGATCATCTCGCGTACTCCCGACCAGCCCGGATCGCCACTTGCAGTGAGACGCTCATCTGCGGATTTTAACGCCTCCAGGGCAGTGTCCGGATCACCCATGAGGTTCAAACGGTGGTTGGCGACACGCAGCAGATATTCGGCCTCGGCCACCCGCCACTGCCCCTCCTTGCCCCCCATACGGGTCTGTATCTCGGCCAATGAGTTGTAGAGTTGATCACCCTGCTGTTTGGCTGTCTCACGTGAGCGGCGGATGTTCTCGGCCTGTTCCTCCAAGGCTGCCTTTTGTGCCGCTATCGCCTGTTGCTGTTGCTCGAATTGCTGTCGGGTCTGCTGCAGCTGTTGCGCAAATTGCGACTGCTCCTGATTGGCCTTGTCCAGGACACTATTGAGCGATACCAGGGTCTGCTTCATATCGAGCCAATAGCGATAGCCCAGCATCAGACCGGCGGCCACCGCCAGCAGTGCCACCAGGGCGATGACCATGGGTAGACGGGAAAGTACGGATTTCCCCCCTTCATCATCGATGCGCTCTACCTCGCCTTCTATGGCCTCTGTGAAGTCCGCCTCGGTCTCTGTCCGGCTATTGCCAGATTCGTTGCTTGTCTCACTCATATACTGTTAGCTCTCAACTACTCCAACATTCGTCCCGAAACGACGACCCTACCACCTTCGACTCGATCGGGCATATCAGGTGGGGCATCCTATCCAGTCCTGAATCGCCGCCAAGATCGCATCATCATCGGCACCTGTGGCAAGCAGAATCGTCTCGAACCCCTCTTTCTTCGCCTCAAGATGCATCCGTTCGCTAATCACCAGGAGCGGGGTATGGCGTAACATTGGCCAGCCTTGTTCTCCCAACATTGTTTTCAGATTATGCATCACCTCGACACTGGTGACAGTCACCAGATCGACCTGCTCCTGCCATTGCGCCAGCAATGGGGTAGGATCGACTGAGGGCTTGATCCGCCGATAGACCTCAGCATAACCTACTTCAGCACCTCTCGCCTGGAGGCTCTCCCCCAACAGGGTGCGCCCCCCTTCCCCGCGAACGATCAATACCCTTTTAGCGGCCATTCTCTGCAACGGGGCCAACTTGAGCATACCCTCGCTGTCATATCGATCCGCAGGAATCAGATCAATACTATACCCGCACTGACGCAACGCTGCTGCAGTCGCCTGCCCCACCGCCCCCAGGGTAGCGACCAGCCTATGGTCCGATAGCAGTTGCATTGCATGGGTGACCGCATTGGGGCTGACGAAAATAATCACATCCCAGGGCTGCCGCAGCAGGTTGCGTGCCTGGTCCGGTTGTTGGCTGGGAAGGATTTCCAACGCTGGAAAGCCTATGGCTCTGCCCTGACTCTCCCGAATCCGCTGTGCCAGACCGATGGCCTGATGAGCGGCCCGTGTAACCAGGATACCCTTGCCTTTAAAATCAAAATCCGACATGGTCCTCCTATGGGGAAGCCTGGGATGATCACTATCCCTCAGTGAGCGTCATAGAGCGCCTTCAGGATAGCATCCGCCCCCCACTCCAAGAGCCGATCCGCCAAACCCTCTCCCATGGCTTGCGCCTCCTGGGTGGTACCCTCGACTTCGCCGCGGATGATACGGCTGCCATCGGGCTCACCCACCAGGCCCCGCAACCAGAGATTGCCCGATTCCAGCATGGCATAGCCGGCGATGGGGACCTGGCAGCCACCATTCAGACGCTGGTTCATGGCCCGCTCAGCACCCACGCATAAGGCGGTTTGGGGATCGTGCAGGGGTGCAATCAGATCGTTGACTCGTGGATCATCCACGCGGCATTCAATACCCACCGCGCCCTGTCCAATGGCGGGCAGGCTCTGTTCGGGGCCGATTAAGGCGGTTATCCGATCCTCGAACCCAAGCCGCTTCAAACCGGCAGCGGCCAGGATAATGGCATCGTACTCACCCTCATCGAGTTTACGCAGACGGGTGTTCACATTGCCGCGCAGGGATTTGATCACCAGGTCAGGGCGCTTTTCAGCCAACTGACACTGCCGGCGCAGACTGGAGGTCCCTACGCAGGCCCCTTGGGGTAATGCGTCGATGTTTTGAAAATCCCTGGAGACATAGGCGTCCCGCGGGTCCTCACGCTGCATAATCACCGGCAGGTGCAACCCCTGCGGCAACTCTACCGGGACATCCTTCATGGAGTGCACCGCGATATCCGCCTCGCCACTGATCAAACCCTGCTCCAGTTCCTTGATAAACAACCCCTTGCCACCGATCTTCGCCAGCGGGGTATCGAGGATCCTGTCACCCTGGGTGGTCATTCCCATCAACTCCACCCGGATATCCGGATGGGCCTTTTTCAATTCAGCGGCGACATGCTCGGCCTGCCACATTGCCAGGGGTGATTTTCGGGTGGCGATGGTTATCGTCTGGGACATGAATGGGGGGCCTCAAAATTCGGATAGGGTACGACGCAGCGCTCGTGGGCTGATTCTGGTTCTCATGGATCGGGGCCTATGCTAAAGCCTGCGAGGCAGACACGCAATTATCCGCGACCAGCCATACACCAACTTTCTGCTGACCGCTGGCCGCCAATCACAACTTCCCCTTCCCATAATAATGCAACAGCGCCTCCACACCCTTGGCGCCATGCCTACGCATCAGATGGGATAGCTGATCCGCCATCTCCTCATCCCCCTGATTGATCCCTACCAGGTAGTCCCTGAGGGTCCAGCGCAGATACTCCATCCAGCGCCCATGCAGCCGCGGCACTCCTGTTTCAGCCGGCATCTCAGGGTCACCGTGACAATCCCGACAGTAGTAACGATGCAGGCGTCTGCCAAGATCAACGAGGCGCCAGTCTGTGGTCTGCCTGGGAATGGTAAAGGGCCGCTGACTGAAGTAGTCAGCCATGGTGTTCAAATCATCTTCATCATAGGCCTGGATCAGGCGTCCCATCACTGTGCCGAAACGGCCTCCATGGCGGAAAGCCCGCATCATCTTGAGCAGATAGTCCCGCGGTAATCCTGCCAGAGAAGGAATCGCAGGGGAGCCACTCTGGCCCTGGGGACCGTGGCAGGGAAAACAGGACTGCACTGTCAGTGGCGTGATTTGCGGCTGCTCTGGTTGGTCGACAGTGGCATCATCAGCCAAACACACCGCGCAGAATTGCTGCAGCCAAATCCAGGTTAGCAGCCAGGGCAGCCACTTCCAGGATATATCAGTTCGCTGAGAGCGGCTCTCTGTCACTCCTCTCCCCGCAATACGCGCCTCACCTCAGGGAGATGGCGGCGGCTGACTTCCAGTGTCTCCTCACAACCGCGCAGGATCACCCTTGAGATACCGTCAGCTCCTTTCTCCAGCCCGGACAGGTGACGACGTACCACCAAGGCGTTACGGTGGATGCGCAACAGCCAGTCCCCATAGCGCTCGAGCAGGCCTTTCAGGCTCTCCTCGAGCAACAGCTCACCCTCCCCATGCCGGGCCATGACATATTTAGAGTCGGCGCGCAGATAGATCACCTGATCCAGGGGTACAGTCCTCAATCCACCCCGATAGCTAGCATGCAGCTGGGGTACCTCTCGTTCATCCGGGGGTGTGGAAATAAGCTGACTTCGGGTTAGTCGCTGGCTGCGTTGCAGCGCCGTGAGCAACCTCTCGCGGCGTACCGGCTTCAACAGATAGTCCTGAGCAGAGGATTCAAATGCCTGTAGCGCATGCTCCTCATAAGCCGTGGTAAAGATCACCGCCGGTGGCTCATCGCTCTCAGCCAGACGTCGTGCGGCCTCCAGTCCATCCATACCCGGCATGCGTATATCCATCAACACCAGGTCGGCACCCGTTTCGTCGTAGAGTTGCAGAGCCTCATCACCATTGGCGGCCTCACCGACCAATTGATAGGGAGTACCAAGCTCTTTGATCAACGCAGCCAGACGCTGCCGGGCAAGGGCTTCGTCATCCACCACCAATATTCTCACACGTCTATCCTCCTAGCTAATCCCACCAAGGATGTGGAATCGCCAGTCTCACCTGATGATCTCCATCGATGTTCGATTCGGTCAGACTCGCCTCCACATCGTACACCCCGGCGAGGCGTGCACGAATATTCTCCATCGCCAATTGATTGCCCTCACGATGGCTTCGCTGATCCGCTTCCGGCAGGGTGTTACGGATACTCAAATTTATCCGATTGCGCCGATAGCGGCCTGTAATCGTGATCGTACCTCCCTGGGCGGCGGGTTCAATACCATGGTAGACCGCATTCTCCAGTAACGGTTGTATGATCATGGGCGGGATCCTGGCCTGTTCCGGCAGGTCATCGAGATCCCATACCAGATTCAACCGCTCGCCTAAGCGATAGTGTTCGATACTCAGATACTGGCGCGCCAGATCCAGCTCCTTACCCAGGTTTGAGAGCTGGCTGGCATCGCCAAGGGAGACCCGGAACAGATCCGCCAGGTCCTCCACCACCTCTTCGGCCATCGCCGGATCACTGCGGGTGAGGCTGGCGATGGTGTTCATGCTGTTGAAGAGGAAATGGGGACGAATGCGGGAGTAGAGTGCCTGCAGTCGCGCACTGTTCTCAGCCTCCTCCTGGCGCCGCCACAGGTATTGCAGATAGAGGTAATGAAGCACCAGGATAGCGATGATGGCGCTGATACCCATAACCCGCCATATCAGGTCTGTTTGAATCCCCTGAAGCATCCCCAGATCCATGCTGTCATTCATCCATATCACCATTTGGGTCACCAGCCAGGCCACTCCCAGCAACAGAAAAAATACGCTAAAACCGGCCCGCCAATTCCCCAGTCTGATGAGTTGCGGACGCAACATACAGGTCAGCACTGCGGTGGCCAGCCCAATCCATAGCACCATCAGCGAGGTCAGGCTCAAGACCGGTAAAAAGTTGCTCAGTCTTTCTGTCATGGCCAAAGAGAGGAGGATGGCGAGCAGTTCGCAAATCACAACCACGGCGAACACAGGCCGCATGGCACAGAGATTGGGGATGAAAATCACCTTTCCATCAGAATCGGCTGGTCGTTTCCGTTCAGGTTGTCTGTCACTCTGCTGCATTCATCCACCGCTCGCTGAAATCCGGCCCGTTGATAAATTCAGGAAAAACCCCACATGCGAAACTGCCAGGCCCAATGAAGCTATCGGCTATATGGGTAAAAAACTTCACGCTTGTTCAAACGCGCCGAAGGTATGGCGCGTAGTATATGCGATTGCGCAGCGCCACTCGATTTTCCAAGCATGGACAGTACTGATCCAATCAGCGTTAGGGAAGCGGAATGTCAAGTTGCCACTCCTCGGAAATGAAGTAGCGCGCCATGCCGCAATACTCCCGATCCGCAGCCATCATCTTCTTGAGACTGTTCTCCGCGATTCCCTGGGCGTCACCCGTGGTGATCTCAAACAGTTCCTTGAAGGCCTTGAGCAGGACATATGTCTGATAGCGTTGTGCGCGCAGTGCATCCCTGTTGAGTCGGAGTATCTCTATGGTTGGCTCGACAAATGGCTTATCCGCATTGGTTCGATGGGTGATATTCACTTCCTCAAGTCCCTCGATCGCTTCCCACTTGAACAGCGCCCACGGATCCTCCTGGTAGGGATTGGGCAATACAGCCTGCTCGTCCAGGCATGCCTGGTCAAACTGCGCCAACTCCGCATCATCCAAAGGATTGGGGGTCATGCCTTGACTGATCGTGCGCAGCTCTGTGTCTGTCGGGTTGTTCGGTATGTTCGGCGCCGACAGCTGATT
>NATW01000073.1 GCA_003094555.1 gamma proteobacterium symbiont of Ctena orbiculata | reverse complement strand
ATATAGATAACCATTGTAACAAACTCCATCCCAATACCTGTTCGATTGAATACCCAACATTAATTTTTTTTAAAAACATCTCTAAAATTATTTCATCTGGCCGCTACATTTCGATCAAATACTATTAAATTGAGAAAAAATGCGAAGAAAATAGTAATTTTATACATAAAAAAAGCTATAAGAGTTGTTCTTATCCGCAACTGCAACTATATTGTGCATGTTCATTCAATCACTAAGGAGTACCAATGGCCTTAAAGAAAACTGTGAAAAAGCGTCGTAGAGCAAAAAGAAAAGTTATCTCCATGGAGACAATAGCCGAAGCTTTACAAGCTGAAGTAAGTTTATCACCTTCCAACAAACGTGCCCTGAGCAGATTGAATGCTGCTGATAAAGCTGTCGCTCGCCAGGAAAAGTTGATGGATAGCTCGGGTGAAAGGGTAACCAAAGCACGTGCTGCCGTTGCCAAAGCAAGAACCCCAGCCAGCAAGGAAAAGGCAAAACAGCGTCTAAGCGCTGCCCAGGCCAAAGTGAAAGAGGTCAAAGCGGCCCGTACCGCGGCTATGGCTGATCAGCGCAAAGCCCAGCGGCTTGCAAAAGGTCTCTATATGGCCATGCAGAGATCGCGCGCCAAGATGGTTAAAGAGTATGAAAAAGTGGCCGCATCACTCGAAAAAGCGGTTGATAAAAAGACCCGACGCCGGCGTAGAAGCAAAACGAAAGCTGTTGCCTAAGCATATTCCATAACCACTAGGCAGCTTTCGATATATCTCTGTCTTGGTTGGTAGACCCGCCAAGACAGAGAACATCACTCCCCTACTCCCCCCGCGATGTGAATTTTCTTATCAACTAAGTAGCGAATAATCGCTTTCTCGATCTCCACCAGAAACAGCACAGAAGCAGAGATCATGATAATTCGGAGCCAGACTGATATATCGAGTGCCTGGGTCCCAAACAACATCTGCAGCTGGGGTTGATAAGTGAAGGCCATCTGGAAAAGCAACAGCAACCCAATGGCAAAAAGTACGTAGCGGTTTCCCACCAAGCCCTTCAGATTAAGTACCGATGCGGTCATATATCGGGCGTTGAAGAGATAGAATATCTCGAACATGACAAGGGTATTCACCGCAGCAGTTCTTGCCTGCTCGATACTCATACCCTGCTCTCGCGCCCAGCCAAAAAGACCAATGGTACCCACTGTCAAGATCGCTGAGACAAAAGCAATACGCCACAATAGACGACCCGTAAGCAGGGGTGCGTCGGAATTCCGTGGTGAACGACGCATAACATTCGCTTCCGAAGGCTCCATTGCCAATGCCAGGGCCAGGGTCACCGCCGTAATCATATTCACCCATAGGATCTGTACCGGTGTCAGGGGCAGTTGATGAAATCCCAGCACGATTGCAGACAAGATGATCAATGCCTCGCCACCGTTGGTCGGCAAGATGAAGAGGATCGCTTTTACCAGGTTATCGTAGACGGTGCGTCCCTCTTTGACGGCATCCACAATGGCAGCGAAATTGTCATCCGCGAGCACCATTTCAGAGGCCTCCTTTGCCGCCTCTGTACCGTTCAAACCCATCGCGGTACCCACATCCGCCCGTTTCAATGCCGGCGAGTCGTTCACACCGTCACCGGTCATGGCCACAACCCATCTCATCGCCTGCAACTGGGTGACAAGACGCAACTTATGCTCCGGAGTGACCCGGGCGTAGACATCGATATCGGCAACGCAACCACGTAAGGCGTCATCATCCATTGCGTCCAATGCCTGGCCGGTCAACACCTGATCGGTATTCACCAGATTCAGTTGACGGGCGATAGCCAGGGCGGTGATGCTATGATCTCCGGTAATCATCTTTACCCTGATACCGGCCTGGGCACAGACCTTTACCGCACTGATAGCCTCATCCCTGGGCGGATCAATCAAACCGAACAAACCCAATAGAATCATGTCATCTTCAACATCCTCATAGTTCAGTTCCATCTTGTCATGGGAAACCGGTTTGGCCGCTACCGCCAGCACCCGCTGACCCTGTCCCGCCATGGTTTCAATACATTCTGTCCAACGCTTCAGATCCAGGGGGCAATCTCCAGCCAAAGATTTTTGCTGGCTGCAGCGTTTCAACAACTGCTCCGGTGCACCTTTGAGCATTATAAAAGCGCTCCCGGCATGACTATGATGAAGCGTCGCCATGAAGCGGTGTTCCGATTCAAATGGTATGAGATCGTTGCGCGGGTATTGTTTATTGGCCATGTCGATATCCAACCCGGCCTTTAAACCGGCGATCAACAGAGCACCCTCCATAGGGTCGCCGTGTATTCGCCATATTCCATCGTGCAGCTCAAGGGATGCATCGTTGCAGAGAACAGCCACGCGGCTCATCATACTGAGCATGGACTGCTCGTCAGAGCCAATTTCATGCCCATCAAGGACGATGGCCCCATGGGCATCATAGCCGGTTCCAGTCACTTGATAGATCTGTTCGGCGGTTGCCATGCTTCGCACCGTCATTTCGTTGCGGGTGAGGGTGCCGGTCTTGTCGGTACAGATCACCATTACTGATCCCAGGGTCTCGACTGCCGGAAGCTTTCTGATGATGGCGTTTCGTTGCGCCATGCGTTGCACGCCGATAGCCAATGTGATTGTCATGATTGCGGGCAACCCCTCAGGTATTGCCGCAACCGCGAGACTGACAGAGGCGAGAAACATCTCGGTCATACTGTAGTCCCGAAATACCACACCATAGAAAAAGGTAAACAGTGCGATCACCAGAATACCTACTGTCAGCCAACGCCCGAATTGGGCCACCTGGCGCAGGAGTGGTGTGGTAACCTGTTCTACTTCGATGACCAGAGAACCGATACGGCCTATCTCCGTATCGGCGCCAGTGGACACCACTACACCATTTCCCTTGCCGTGGGTCACCAGGGTTCCGGAATAGGCCATGTTCGATCGATCCGCCAACATTACTTCAGGAGACAGTGGCAAGGCATTCTTTTCCACTGCCGTCGATTCACCGGTCAATGCAGACTCCTGTATAAGTAGTCCTTTGACCTGAATCAGGCGCAGATCCGCCGGCACTCTGTCCCCTGACTGGAGTAGAACCACATCCCCCACAACCAGCTGTTCAGCATCAATGGATATCTGTTTTCCATCACGCAGGACCATTGCCCGGCACGACAGCATCTGCCGGATAGCCTTTAAGGCGTTCTCTGCCTTGCCTTCCTGAATATGGCCGATCAGGGCATTAACAATCACCACGGCAAAAATAACACTGGCATCCAGCCAGTGTTGCAGCAGTGAGGTAACCACCCCGGCTATGATCAGGACATAGATAAGGACGTTGTGAAACTGATAGAGAAATCGCACCAATGGATGGCGTGGCTGGGGTTCCGCCAAACGATTGGGACCGAATCTCTGTAAACGGAGAGTCGCTTCTTGCTTCGACAATCCGCCATCATCACCGTCGACACGGCGAAACAGGGTTTGCATATCGACTGCATGCCAAGGAGTGGGATTCGAGTCTTGAGGGGATTCAGGGGTGAACACCGTTCTATTGTCCCCCTTTTTTCACCATCCACCTGGATGCTGAAAAGTGTAACGGGAGATAGAATTCAATACACCACCAAGTCAAGATAGTCATCGTCAGACCTGCCTGCAACCGAGTTCACACAGTTAAACGAACTACATCAATTATAATAGATTCAATGAAGGTAGAGACGCTGATGACATCGAGACGCTGATGACATCCACAGACATCCATATAAACGACAAGGGTATACCCCTGATATTAAGCTACCAGGGCGCACTGGAATTTCATCAGGGCAATGCCTACTGGGGCTGTGCACTCGCCTTCAGGATGTTGCAATATGCCGCCAAGCTGTTCTCCCACGAGAAGACCTGGGAGCGGGAAAAACTCACCATTGAGAGCGGGCACCCGGGACCGGGAGTGAGAGATACCATCGAGTATGTCACTGGCTGCGTCTCCAGCGGTCGATATCTATTGACCTGCGGCACCACCGAGACCCGTTGCGTGAGTGACATGGAGTACAGCTGGAAGGTAAGTGACGGCAACCAAGCACTACAATTAACACTGGCTGAAGGTATTGTGTCACCCGAGTTCCTGGGACTGCTCGACAGGATCAACCGGAATCAGGCTGACGAGGAGCATCATGAACGTCTGGAAATCCTTAAGAAGAGCATGACGGAGAAGATCTGGTCACTCGATCTCGAGCAGGCCTTTCCGAATATCCAGCTGACTGAGACCTGAGCCTCAGCTTCCGCCAAGGGTGGTTTCCATCAACAGAAAAATCAGGATTGTCTCAATGGCGGCTTGATCCATGCCAAATTGACGATAATCCACCAAAAGTAAGTAAAAAAATAGATATATTCAATAATTCTAATTTATATTCAATACCTTATTTAATAGCTGATAGATAAACTTAGTTATTGCGTTTCGCCCCGACTTTGTCATATTCTCTTGACCCAGATCAATAAAACAACTGATCTAGATCAAAAAAACGACGCCATGCAGTATCGGCAGTCAGAGCTAACTGCAGGATCTCAAATGGTCTTTAGGGCGCCCCGAACTAGTAACGATGACGAAGCGGTACTCGTCGTCCAACCCAATAGAAACCTGACCTGGAGTCAGTCCAAGTGGCTGTTCCTGTTTTTTGCTGCCTGTATCGGTCTGGTCAGTCTCTATTTTCTCTCCCTCGGCGCCTGGCTGGTCCTGCCCTTCACCGGACTGGAGATCATCATCGTCGGCATCGCCATCTATTGTCAAAGCTGCTGTGCCCATACCCAGGAGATCATCCATATCGATGCGACCCATGTGAGGGTTAGTGACAATCGCCGTCCCAAAGCGGAGAGATGTTTTCACAAGGCCTGGCTGAAAATCATTCAAAACCATGATCCCAAAGGCTGGTATCCAAGCCGTCTGATGATCGGGTCCCATGGCGAATTCATAGAAATAGGCAAAAATCTTTTGGAAGAGGAGCGAGAGATGCTCGCCAACAATCTTAGAAACGCAATCGAGGGCTTCTGATCGGCATGCATAATAATCACAAGACAGAAACACGAGATTCCAACACCAACTCTCGTTTTAACCTGAAACAGGTCAAGCGTTCGCCAAGGCGCAATTTCTGGCTATTGGCAGCTTTGTCCGGAGCCACGGGAAATGCTGCGGCTGAGTATGGTGTCAACTTCCCCGAACCCGCAGCTGAAGTCGCCCAGCAGATATTCGATATTCATATGATGACCATGACTATCGCCACTGTGCTGCTGATCATCGTCTTCGCCTTTGTCTTCTATTCGCTCTATTTTCATCGAAAGAGCCGTGGTTATCCAGCCGACCAGGAGTTTCACAACTCCTGGTTTGGCAACTGGTCCTGGGTCATCGTGCCGGTGATGGTATTGGGCGTGGACCTGACCATCGCGGGCAAGGCGGATGCGGTGCTGAAAATGGTCTGGGATGTACCAAAGGAAGAGAACATCATGGATGTGAAGGTAACCGGCCACCAGTGGTGGTGGGAGTTCGATTACCTGGATCACAATATCAAAGTGGAGAGCCGCTATGTACCGGAGGAGGAGTCCGGCGATCTCTATTTACGCGAGGTCGACAACCGCCTGGTGCTGCCGACTGGGGTCAAGATCCGCTTTCTCCACACCTCCGCGGATGTCCTGCATGCATTCTGGGTACCTGAACTGGCAGTGAAAAAGGATGCCATTCCCGGTTATGTCACCGAGACCTGGGCCGAGCTCAACCGTGAAGGTGTATTTCGCGGCCAGTGCGCCGAACTCTGCGGCACCTGGCACTCCCGCATGCCCATCGTGGTGGAATCGGTTTCACAGGAGAAGTTCGCGGCCTGGGTAGACGATCAAAAGGCGGTCAAGCTGGCTGCCGCGGCTGAGGCAAGCGCCGACAAGACCTGGAGCCTGGACGAACTGATGGCTAAGGGTAAGCCCCTCTACGATACCAAGTGCGGGGCCTGCCATCAGGCTACAGGCCTGGGCCTGCCACCCGCCTTCCCCGCCCTCAAGGGCTCCGCCATTGCCACCGGGGCAATCGCCGATCACCTGAATATCGTCATCAAGGGTAAAGAGGGGACCGCCATGCAGCCCTGGGGCTCGCTCAACGATCTGGAGATCGCGGCGATCGTGACCTATGAACGCAATGCCTGGGATAACAACACGGGTGATGTCGTGCAGCCTGCAGACGTCAAACAGGCCAGATAGAGGAGAATTCGAACATGAGTACAACCACTCTGACCCATGATGAGGCACATCATCACGAGGCACCGAAGGGCTGGCGCCGTTGGCTGTTCAGCACCAACCACAAGGACATCGGCACCCTCTACCTGCTATTTGCATTGATCATGCTGTTCCTGGGCGGCGCCAGTGCCATGTTGATCCGCATGGAGTTGTTCCAACCGGGTATCCAGTTTCTCGATCCCGATTTGTATAACAACCTGGTCACCAACCACGCTCTGATCATGATCTTCGGAGCAGTGATGCCGGCGGCCGCGGGTTTAGCCAACTGGATGATCCCGATGATGATCGGCGCGCCTGACATGGCCCTGCCACGCATGAACAACCTCAGCTTCTGGGTGTTGCCGGCGGCCGCGACCATGCTGATACTCTCCTTCGTGGTGCCCTTCTTCCCCGGTGGCGGTACCCAGATCAATACCGGCTGGACCCTCTATCCCCCGCTCTCTGTGCAGGTCGGCATGTCCATGGACTTCCTGATCTTCGCCATCCACCTGCTGGGTATCTCCTCGGTGCTGGCCTCGATCAATATCATCGTCACCCTGCTCAACATGCGCGCCCCTGGCATGACCATGTTTAAGATGCCCATGTTCTGCTGGACCTGGCTGGTCACTGCCTTCCTGCTGATCCTGGTGGTGCCGGTACTCGCGGGCGGTGTCACCATGCTGCTGTTCGACCGTCATTTCGGCACCAGTTTCTTCGATGCAGCCGGTGGTGGTGATCCAGTCCTGTTTCAACACCTGTTCTGGTTCTTCGGTCATCCCGAGGTCTACATCCTGCTGTTGCCCTCCATCGGGGTACTCTCCCATGTAATTCCGACTTTTGCGCGTAAGCCGCTGTTCGGATACAAATCGATGGTCGGCGCCATGCTGGCCGTGGCCACCATCGGCATGGTGGTGTGGGCGCACCATCAATACACTATCGGCATGTCCCTGGGAGCGGTCACCTACTTTATGATCGGCACCATTTTGATCTCCATACCGGTGGGCCTGATGGTATTCAACTTCATCGCCACCATGTGGCGGGGCGCCATGACCTTTGAGACCCCGATGCTGTTCGCGGTAGGTATCGTCCTGATGTTCACCTTCGGGGGTTTGAGCGGCGTCATGTTGGCGGTGGTACCCGCTGACATGCAGTATCACGACAGTATGTTCGTGGTTGCCCACTTCCACTATGTGCTGATGCCGGGCGCGGTATTCGGCCTGTTTGCCGGGGTCTTCTACTGGCTGCCGAAATGGACCGGACACATGTATGACGAGAAGCTGGGGAAACTCTTTTTCTGGACCAATGTCATCGGCTTCAACATCACATTCTTCCCGCAGCACTTTCTCGGCTTGGCGGGAATGCCGCGACGCATCGTCGACTACAACCTGATGTTCACTGAGTTCAACGTAGTGTCGAGTATTGGAGCGATAGTCTTTGGCCTCAGCCATCTGCTGCTGCTGTATATCGTCATCAAGACCATCCGTGGTGGCAAGAAGGCTGAAAGCAGGGCCTGGGAAGGCGCCAAAGGCCTGGAATGGGAATTGGACTCTCCACCGGCCTTCCACACCTGGACTGTCGCCCCCCAGATCAAGTAGGAGTTAGAGGACGATGAGAATACCTGCATATCAAACCGCGGAATTGAGACGCAAGAACCTGCGCCTGGCCTGGGGCTTGGCCGGACTGGCCCTGTTCTTCCTTGTGACCTCTTTCCCCTTCTGGTCCGGCATCTTCCGGATAGTCGGCACACAGGCTACACAATGAAGCAACAGGTATCAGACAATCAGCGCAAGAACCGCCGCACGACCTTGATGTTGTCCGGACTGGTGCTGGCGATGTTTGGCTTTGGCTTTGCCCTGGTACCCTTATACAACCTGTTCTGCCAGATTACTGGGACTCAATCCCTCGCGCAACGCAGCACCATCGGCCAGGTCGCTGCAACCTCTGACCGGGTAGACCAAACCCGCTGGGTCACGGTGAAGTTCGACACCACGGTAAACCCGAACCTGCCCTGGGAGTTCGTGGCCGAAACCACCAAGATGCGTGTCCATCCGGGACAGACCTACGAGGTCAATTTCCTCGCGCGAAACCGCAGCCACAGCGCCGTCACCGGGCAGGCCATACCCAGTGTGGCGCCATGGCAGGCAACACCCTATTTCAGCAAACTTGAGTGTTTCTGCTTCAACAAGCAGAAGCTTGACGGCAGCCAGAAGACCACCATGCCGTTGCAGTTCATGGTGTCGACGGAACTGCCTGATGAGATCAACTCATTGACGCTCTCATATAGTTTCATGCGCCTGAAAGAGGAGCAAAAGGACAAAAAGAACGATCAGGATAGTGAACTTCCGCCCATGATTGCGGCAAACCCCGATCAATAGCTAACAGACCAGATCAAGCAAACACCATGACTATGACAACAAGATCAATATCGAGAGGAGTATCAGCATGTCGGTAAAGGAACACAGCGGGGATTATTTCATACCCGATCCCAGTCCCTGGCCCATCATTGGCATGGCATCCCTGCTGACTACCCTGTTCGGCACAGCACTGGCCATGAACGGGGTCTCCATCGGCGGCTACATAGTCTTCGCCGGCCTGCTGCTCTTCTTCTTTCTGCTGTTTGGCTGGTTTCGGGATGTCATCGGAGAGAACCTGAACGACTGTTATAACAAACAGGTCGATACCTCATTCCGCATGGGGATGTTCTGGTTCATTGCCTCGGAGGTATTTTTCTTTCTCACCTTTTTCGGCTCGCTCTACTATATCCGCAACATTGCCCTGCCATGGCTCGGTGGAGAGGGTTACCTGGGCATGTCGAATGAGATCCTATATAACGGATTCGAGGCTGTATGGCCATCTCACGGTCCCGGTGAGCTGGGGGGTGCCTTCCAACCGATGGGCGCGTGGGGCATTCCCGCCATGAATACCCTGATCCTGCTCACCAGTGGCGTCACCATCACCTGGGCCCATTGGGGATTAAAACTCGATAATCAGAAACAACTGGTTTGGGGTCTGATTGCAACCATTGCCCTGGGTCTGCTGTTCGTCGCACTCCAGGCCTATGAATATATCCACGCCTACTCCGAGCTGAATCTCACCCTGGAAACGGGCGCCTATGGCTCCACCTTTTACATGCTGACGGGATTTCACGGCTTTCATGTCACCATGGGTGCGGTGATGTTGATGGCCATACTCGGCCGCAGCATGAAGAGCCACTTCAGCGCCCATAACCATTTCGCCTTTGAGGCAGTGGCCTGGTACTGGCATTTTGTTGATGTGGTCTGGCTGGGTCTCTTTATATTCGTCTACTGGCTCTAAGGCCACTATTGAGGCAGCAGACTATGAGGCTGAAGCAGACCGAAGAAATATCCTGCCATGAGTAGAATGAACAGCAACAGCGATAGTACTACCCGTAGGGTCAAGGCGCGCACCACGCGGGTACTGTCGTTCTTGCCATCGTCCTTGGCCATATAGTACATCCCCTGAAACAGGCTGAAGAGGATGAATCCCAGGACCAGCAACACAGGTAGTTTGTATATGATATCCATGATCGCTCCCAATCCGGACTTGATATGCTTTGCCTGCCGCTACCACAATAGCAGAAACAGATAATTTCACTATAGTCACTATGACCAGCAGCACCCGTCAATTTCGCGCCCAGGCAATCCCTACAGTAATTATGGTAATCCTGGCGCCTCTCTTTTTCGGCCTCGGTATCTGGCAGCTCGATCGTGCCGAACAGAAACGCAATCAAGGCGCCTCACTGGAACTGCGGCGCAAGCAGCCGCCACTATCGCTGACCGGGCCCCACCCCAATGCCGAACAACTGCTATTCCGCCGGGTGGTGGCGCAAGGGCGCTATCTTAGCGATAAAAGCGTACTGATTGAAAACCGCAAGCATCGGGGTAAAACCGGCTTCCATCTGATTACACCCCTGCAACTCCTGGATAGCAATACAGTGCTACTGGTCAATCGGGGTTGGATCACCCATGATCAACTCGATCAGGCCCTGGCCGAAGTTGTCAAGGGTGAAACACTAACCATCAGCGGCGAAGTGAGAATCCCACAGCCACCGGCCATCGAACTTAAACAGGTGGCAATGGCGAAAACTGACACACCGCCCCGCTGGCCCTTCCTCACCCTGGACCATTTCAGTGATTGGTCAGGTCTGGAGATCCTACCCTTCATAGTGCTGCAATCGGCTCAGGACGAACATGGTTTTGTCCGCCAATGGCCTCACCCCCGGGTCAGCGACATGATGCACATCGGCTACGCCATACAATGGTTTGCCTTCGCCATCATCACCCTGTTGGTCTGGCTCCGGTTGTCACTGCACAAGCGCGATGAAAGCGGAGTCGCACTATGACAAGTGTTGCCGACAATAACCTCAAGCCACGCAGTCTTGCCTCCCTATGGGTATTGATCGCACTGTTTGCCCTGCCGATGGTCACTGCCTGGGTATTCTTCCTAAACCCTCAATGGCTACCCACCGGACGCAGCAACAATGGTGAGTTGATCGATCCACCCCGTTCTGTCCAGGCACTGCGTTTGCAAACTGCGGATGGTGAGTTGTTCGACTGGCAGTCGCTGCAGGATATGTGGAGTATGACCCTGGTCGGCGAAGGTGGCTGTGACGCCGCCTGCATCGAGATATTGATCATGGCGCGTCAGATCCGCCGCGCCACTGCCGCGAATCGTCAGCGCATCGCCCGCCTGTTGATTCTCATGCCCGACGCAAACGGTCGTCTGGAGCTGCCGAATATGGGTGGCCTTGAAGGCACCCAGCTGCTGATCGCGGATAACAGTCAACGCGCCAGCATCCAATCCCTGTTTCCTCTACAACCGTCGGAGCAGGCAATCCCCATCTTTCTCATCGATCCCCGGGGTGACCTGATGATGAAGCACGATACCACCAAGATCAGCACCAAAGAGATTCTGCAGGATCTTGAAAAACTACTCGAAGCCTCGCAAAACTGGGCTCAAGGAGGTCGCTATGGCCATCAGTAATATTTCCACACAGCAGGCGGTCAGCTTTGCCTGGCGCCACTATTATGAGATGACCAAACCCAAGGTCGTACTGCTCATCGCCTTTACCGCCTTGGTTGGCATGCTGCTGTCGCGGGATGGCCTGGTACCCTTGCAACCATTGCTGTTCGGTTTACTCGGCATCTCCCTCGCGGCCGCCTCAGGCGCTGTGATCAACCATGTCATCGATCAGCGCATCGATGCCATGATGGACAGAACCAGCTGGCGCCCCATTCCCAGCGGTCATATGGACACCCCCCATGCAATCACCTTTGCCCTGCTCCTGGGTGGCATCTCCATGCTGCTGCTCTATTTTCTGGTGAACCCGCTGACCGCCCTGCTCACCTTTTTTGCACTGATCGGTTATGCCGTGATCTACACCCTCTATTTGAAACGCAATACCCCGCAAAACATCGTCTGGGGTGGCTTGGCCGGGGCCGCACCACCACTGCTGGGTTGGTGTGCAGTGACCGGTGAGGTCACTATGGAACCATTTCTGTTGTTATTGATTATCTTCGTCTGGACACCACCCCATTTCTGGCCACTGGCGATCCATCGCCGGGATGATTACGCCAAGGCAGACGTGCCGATGCTGCCGGTCACCCACGGGATCGACTTCACCAAGCAGCAGGTCTTGATCTATGCGATTATGCTGCTGGCGGTCTCCCTGCTGCCCTTCGCCATCCAGATGAGCGGCTATCTCTACCTGATCGGGGCGTTCGTGCTGGGCTGTGTCTTTGTCTACCACGCGGTAAAGCTGTTGCAGAGTGAAGGACGCGACCACGCCATGAAGACCTTCGCGTTTTCGATTCTCTACCTCAGCCTGCTCTTCACCCTGCTGCTGGCGGATCACTATTTGAGCTTGTTCCTGGCATCGGGTAGCACAGTCTAACCGATGAAAATCGTGCCCTGAGACCCTATTCGTAGTGTAGGGTGCGGCTTGCCACGCCGATTGCCCTGCATACGAACCAAAAAGGGTAAAATCTGAGATATTCCTGTTTTTTTAATCCCGCGCAAAACCCGGATCGGTTAAGGTGCGGTAGCGTTGACCCAACTTCGTCAGATAGGAGTGTAGGGTGGGGACAGGGCCCCACCCTACACTATTGTAAAAGCTTGCGTTGACCCTGCTTCGTTAGATAGTGTTTTAGGAGTAACATAACCCTATATTACTGTGTTAGAGACCTTACCAAGGCCGGGAATGAACGGATGAAAGCACTTTTCGAAAAACTAATCCGTAATACTACCTCTCTCATAAACCGAATCGCCCGGCTCTATCATCCTCAGACATTGCGGGAGAAGGGTTGGATTTGGGGCAGTATGCTCGGCATTGTCACGCTTGCCATCCTCCTTTTTCTGCTTGGTCTCTACTGGAGCAGTGTGCCCGAGCCCTTCGATGTACGCGACAACACCCGCAGCATGTTGCAGGAGATGGACATGGAGCCTGTTACCGGCTCCTACACCACCGCCGCACTGATCACTGTCATGGAGACCCTGCTGGAAAAACCCGGGGGCTATCTGAGCAATGACATCATGCCGCCGAGTGTGTTTCTGGACAACATCCCGAATTGGGAGTTTGGGGCACTGACCCAGATCCGCGACCTGGCCCGGTCACTGCGAAACGATATGAGCCGCTCCCAGTCCCAGTCACTGGAAAACGAAGACCTGGCCATCGCCGAACCCCAATTCAACTACAGTAACGACTCCTGGATCTTCCCTTCTACCGAGGGGGAGTACCGCACAGGCCTGAAGGCACTGAGACGCTATCTCAACGGCCTCTCGCAACAGGGTGAGATGAGCACCCAGTTCTTTGCCCGCGCCGATAATCTGCGTGACTGGCTGGCGGTGGTGGAAAAACGCCTGGGAAGTCTGTCACAGCGCTTGAGCGCCAGCGTGGGTCAGGAGCGCATCAATACCGACCTGGCCGGCGATCCCGCTGCCGCACAATCCACCACCACCTCGGACCATGTGAATGTACAAACCCCCTGGCTGGAGATCGACGACGTCTTCTACGAGGCCCGCGGCGCCACCTGGGCGTTGATCCACTTCCTGCATGCGGTGGAGATCGACTTTCAGGATATATTGCGCAAGAAGAATGCCCTGGTGAGCCTGCGCCAGATCATCCGCGAACTGGAAGCCACCCAGGGCCCCATCAGCAGCCCGATGGTATTGAATGGCAGTGGCTTGGGGATCTTCGCCAACTACTCCCTGGTGATGGCCTCTTACATTTCACGCGCCAATGCGGCGGTGATCGACCTGAGGAGTCTGTTGAGTCAGGGTTAGGTTTATCGATCCTCTCGTTTCTTTTCCTGATCAAGCGCTTTCCTGTGGGAATCTTGCAGCTTTTCACGCTGTCTCTTTTTCCTTATTGCCTCGATCAGTTCACGCTCACGCCTGGCAAAATAGATATCCTCTTCCGCCTGCCCTTTTAGCCAAAGTTTATTGAGTGAGTCAGCCATTTACTATCTCAGGTTATCTTGATCCTGTCTTGAAATCAGCGTACCGGTGTCATCCCATAGGACCTGAGGATTGAGACAAACTCCTGTAAAGCCTCCACCCCGCTCGCCTCTGCCTGGGCGCACCATTGACTCAAGGCCTCGAGGCGCTTTTCATGACTGGAGGCGTGTTGCTCCCAGATCGCCTGCAACTTCAATTTGAATTGATAGACCTTGTCCAGGGCCGCATTGGTGTCGAGAATCTCTTTCAGCTGTA